>CAYSQV010000042.1:534-9376 GCA_964433295.1 uncultured Nitratifractor sp.
GCCGCCGTGCCCACCGGGAAAAAGAGAATGGGTGAAATCTACCTGGCGTCGACGATGGCCGATCGGCAGCGGCTTTTGCGTTTGGCTCCGGCGGCGATGAGCGGTTTGATCCGGTCGCCATGGCCTCGGAGGTTGATCCAGAGCTCACTCAGCAGACCCCGGTCGCATTTCATCTCGACCTTCTGCCCGGCTCCCCGGCCGAACGCCCGGTCAAAAGCATGGCGCAGGATACCCAGCGTGATCCGCTTGCCGATGTTGTTTTTGAGGAGTTGGCCTACCGCCGATTCGTCCACCTCTTTGGCCAGAGAGAGCCCGTCATGAAAATAGGTGTCGGGATCGGTGCCGTAGCAGGTGCCGTGTTTGGTCCATTCGTGCTTGTGGAGGTATGAGAGATAGCCGGGCATGTACCGATCCATCAACGCGAGTGTTTCCAGTTCGGTGTCGATGCCGGGGAGGCGGCGCCACTGATGGTGTTTGTCTGCTGCGACGATTTTTTTGGGGACATTGCAGTAGGCGTTGGAGCGCGGCTGGGGCCAGAGACCGTGGAGCACCAGATGGCCTGGATCGCTCTGCCTGTCGGTGCGGCACTCCTGTTTGCGGGGATGGGTCTGGCAGAATGTGTTGTGCCAGCTGAGCACCAGCAGGTTCGGTTTTGCGGTGTTTATATTTGCAGATATTTTTGGATGATATTTTTTGGTATTTTTTGAGGAACCATCCTTTTTTTGGGGTGCGAAGCAGGCATTGTCGACCCAGCGCTGTGCGGGCGATTCGTTCTTTAATAATAATAAATATTGCCCTTTGTGTTTTTTTAATATCACATATTCATGTGCCGGATCGAGGAGAACATGGTGGGTATTTCTGGTATGCCGCATGTTGTTGTAGGCTTCACAGGCCTGTGTCGGATGTGCGGTGAAGCGTGCCAGGAGAATTCCCGGGAGGAGAAGAGAGAGCAGCGAGGCAAAATGTCGGGTCATCGGAGAATCCTCATGGGCGTTTTTGCGGGCATTTGGATTTGTCAGCATCGACCCGGAGCACTTCGGCCCGGCTGGCGCTGCTGATGTAGCGGTAGGTCAGCGAGATGTCCGCCTGCATAAAACGATCGGCGGATCGGCAGATCCCTTCAAGTATACGGGGCGCGATCCGGGCCCCCTCCTTGCGCAGGGTTGCGTCGCTTTTGGCTCCGGTGTTGACCTCGAATGTATAGATCAGGCGGGTGCCGTTGGCATCGATGGCGATCAGTTTGGTAAAGGGATCGACTTTTTGGGGCAACGTCTCCCCGATCCCTTCGGCAGCTTTTTGGACGACGATGCGGTTTTGTGCGCGGAGCTTGTCGACGCTCAGATCACCGCCGGTCTGGATCTTGGGATTGAATTGTTTCATCACCTGTTCGGCATGCGGAGTCAGCGTCAGTGCGAGCACTGCCAGGACGATACGTGTCGTATGTTTCATGGTGGTTCTCCCGAATTTTTGGTGTATTATGCACCAAAAAGGATAACGAACGCATTGTCAGCGGATCAAGAGCTTGTTGATGCGGTCGTCGGCGATGAGTTCCCGATCCAGCATTTGGGCCATGATGCGAAATGTTTTGGCGATAAAAAAGCCGATGTGGGTGGGATCGAGACGGTAGTACCAGCTCAAAAATGCGGCACGATCTTCGGGATAAAACTGGGTTTGCAGCGCGAGGGTCCCCTCCGGATGCAGTCGATCGGAGAGATGCCGCAGGACACCGAGCGGATCGCCCAAATGCTCAAACACCTCCGTGGAGACGATGAGCGTGTAGCGGTGTGCCCGGTAGCCCTCGTCGGGATAATAGATCGGGTCGTAACGGGCAGCTTCGTACCCTGCTTTTCCCAGCATCGTTGCGAGCAGATCGGATGCGCCGCAGCCAAAATCAAGCGCCCTCCCCTCCCTGGCAGGTATGCGTGGCAGTACCCAGTCAAGAAAACGTTGAAAGTAAGCCCGATACCCCGGATCATCGGGATCATTTTCGTGCAGATCGTAGCGGATCTTCTGTTTGGCCAGATCGGCATGATGGCCGGGCGCTTTGAAAAGATAGCCGCATTGGGGGCAGGCGTGGTACTCGACGGCCTGCCTCGTATCGACAAACGGATCACAGGAGGCGGTGCAGATGGGACAGTTCATGGGGGTATTATACGTTATTTTCTCCATAAGAACCAAAGAAACCCGGTTGGTTTAAGCTTTCTGTCCAATATCCCCGCTATAATGACACCGATGAAAGATGAGGATCGAGTTCATCTTTTGAGTGTACCGTGTGATTTTTGTTAGAACTTCTCCGTTAGACCGAAAGACTCCCCCCTGTTTGGATTCACCATATTTTTACAAAGGCACTACCCATGGCAGAATTGCAAAATGGAACCGTTAAATGGTTCAACGACGAAAAAGGCTACGGATTTATCCAACCCGACAACGGAGACAGTGACGTGTTTGTCCACTTCCGTCAGGTCAACCAGACCACACCCGGTCGCGTTTCGCTTCAGGACGGACAAAAAGTAACGTTCGAAGTCGGCCAGGGCCAAAAAGGCCCCCAGGCTGAGAACGTCACCCCTCTCTAAGCCTTTTGGCTTCCGGTGTGCGCACCTGCGCGCACCCTCACTTTTTTCTCTTCCTTTTTTTCGCCACCATCTCATTCCGGATCCGGTTTGGTATCTGTTTTCGGCACTGTTGTGTCCATTGTGCAGGTCCTGAACGGATCGATAAAATGGCCAAATTTACCCTGTTTTCTTATCCGTTTCTCATGGCGATCAGCCTCTTGCCAAGCTGGTCGATGTCGCGGATGACCTGTTTGTTTTTTGGGTGGTCGGTAAAACCCCAGTCGACCATAATGTAGTCCATTCCCGCTGCCTGAGCCGCCTCTTCGTCTCGGGGGCCGTCCCCGACAAACAAGGCCGATTCGACCGGGAGATCCAGCATCCGGAGGATGAGAAAGAGCATATCGGGCGCCGGTTTGGGGTGTTCGACATCCTCTGCCGTGGCCACCGCATCAAAACAGGATACGATCTTCAGGTGCTGAAGCGATTCAAAGGTCGATCCCCGATAGGCGTTGGTCGCCAGCGCAATGCGGTATCCCCGCTCCTTAAGCTCTTTGAGCAGGGATGCCACACCGTCATAGAGACGGAGCTCGCGGTCATGGTGGGCGGTGTAGTACTCTGAGAACCACTGCTCATGGATCGGCTCAAAATGGTCAATGCCGTAGAAATATTGGGCAGGATTGATCCGGTGGTTGTTGACCTGACCGATGATCTGATCCGGGGGCAAAGGGGGCAGATGGAGGCGGCTGCGGACATGGTTGATGGCGTTGGCCAGCAGGCCGGAGCTGTCGATCAGCGTCCCGTCCATGTCGAAGACAACAAGGGATTTTTCAGCCATCGGCTTCGCCGGAGACCAGGAGGCGGCCGATGTTCTGTGCGAACTGCACTTTTTGGCCAATATTGACATCGTAGTGGATACGCCCCTTCTGACTGATCATTACAAGGGTTGACCCCATCTCAAACCAGCCGAAAAGCTCCCCTTTTTTGAGCAATTTCGGCTCCTTGTAGCGATAATGTTGACGGAAGTGCCCGTTGGCATTTGTCTGGATCTGCGGCTCAAATGTGACCACTATTTTCCCGACATTGAGTGCCCCCACAAGGACAAGATAGTGCTTGGCACCGTACCGATCGCTGCACGCGAGCACCACCCGTTCGTTTTCGACAAAGAGGTTGAGTTTGTTGCGCAGCAGGGGGAGATTGACCGGATAGAGTTTGCCCGGGATGTGGGTAAGGGAGTGGACGAAGAGGTCAAAAGGGATGTGGTAGCGGTGGTAATCGCTGGGGGAGAGGTAGAGGTTGAGATAGGCACCCCCCTCAAGAAGCGGCAGATCGGCAGCATATTCTGCTCCCAAAAGCGCGGCGGTGTCGTAGGGCATCCCTTTGATCTGATGGGCTTGTCCCTGGTGGATGTAGCCCGCTTCGCTTACCCGCGCGTCGCACGGAGAGATGACGGTGCTCTCACGCGCATCAAAGGGGCGGTTGAGCACGAGTGCGCGGGTAAAAAGGGCATTGAGGGACGGGTAGCTCTGCGGCGACTCGAAAGCACCCATGTCGATCTTCATGATCTTGACATAGGCCCGGTTGATCCACGGCTGGATCGGCGTGCCGAACTCTGTTGCGGCAAACCGTCCGAACAGACGGGAGAGGATGCCGGTATAGTGTTTAGCCATGGTGGAGCTTCTGATAGTGTGCCAGCGCCTCTTCCATCAGGCTGACATGGTAGTCCTCCTGAAAGTTGATAAAGTCAAAAAAGGCTGAGAGTTCTTTGGACTCCCGGGCTACGGCATTGGAGAGATCAAGGCACTGCTGTTTGGCGGCGATCTCCTCTTCGATCCCGTCACGCAGGAACTGTTCGACGCTCTCGACCTGATAGAGGCTTTTGTGGATCACGCGCGGGACACCGAGGATCCCCATGTCACTCATCATCTGCCCAAAACTGCGCAGGTGGAAAAAGCTTTCGTCGATCATGATCTGAAAGATCCGGTTGATGAAGGTATCGTCGCTGTGGGCTTTGAGGTAATTGTAGATCATGATGAGTTCGTACTCTTTGTAGCTCTCTTCGAAGAGGAAGAGCGTCAGCGCGTCGGTCGCTTCCTGCGTGAGTTCTACTCCGTTGAGGACACGGGTGACGCTGAACGCCTCCACCACCTCGTCGTCCATCTGCACGATCACCCCCTGGATATAACGGATATCCGAAGCGATCCGGTTGGCCAGTGCCTTGTCGGGGCAGCTGATGAGCTGCAGATCGATCTCGCTGAGGCGGGTGTGGATGTTGTGGAGAATCTCTTTGAGGTGATTGACTTTGACGGGGATGGTGTCGCGATCATAGTCGTACGTTTCCCCGTGACGGATCAGCTCGTGCTCCAGCCAGGTGAAATGGCGCCAGAGAATGTCCGAGAATTCGTAGAGAGTCTGACGGCTGGTGGTTTGGCTCATAAAGGCGGCCATAAGGGTCTCAAGCCACACTTCGTGGGTTTTGATCAGCAGGGTTTTCATGGTGTGTCCTCCTTGACGACGCAACTGTTTTCGATCTTGTAGCTTACGGTGCCGAAATCGGGGTTCTCTTTTTTGCCCCGATAGGTGTCCATGGCCGCCTGGAGCGACAGGGCGACCATCTCGGAGCAGGCGGCCTCCTCGGCCGGGACATTTTCGAGCATCCCCAGTGTCACTGCGATGAGGTCTTTGCCGGTCTCAAAGTCGATCCCTTTGGCCTCGCCGGTGATGATCGAACCGGCCACGACGGTTGTCATGCAGCCGATGGCCTGAAATTTGATGTCTTCGATGACAGGCTGTTCTCCTTCATCGTTGACACGCAGGTGGATGATCACTTTCTCCCCGTTTTCGGGGTTTTCGCCGATCCCGATCGCGTCGGCTTCTTCCATGGTGCCGTAGTTGCGGGGGTTGGCCATGTGGTCGATGATCTCTTGATCAAGTTGGGTCATACAGGGTCCCTTGTGGTGAATTCCAAATCGGTGCATTATACCACCAATCGCGTTAGTCATCTATTGATGTTGCACAATCGGGATCGGATTTAATCGTTTTTTCAGCCAAAGGGGGTATAATTCTCCTCCAATTTGACCAATTTACGCGGCTGTGGCGGAATTGGTAGACGCGCTAGATTCAGGTTCTAGTGGGGGCAACCCCGTGGAGGTTCAAGTCCTCTCAGCCGCACCACCTTTTCTTTTACCCATACATCCCTTTCATCCAGACCAATGTTCCGAATACCACGATGGTCATACCGCCAAAAAGCCGTATGTAGCGGCGATTGTTGATCATCATGGCGACCACATTGCCCGCAAGCGTTGTGACGATCAGGAGCCCAAAAAGGATAAACATCAAAGAGACGACCTGCGTGGGCAGCTCGGTCGGCGGCTCATCCGGCAGGACAAAGGTCTGCAGCCCCACTGCCGCGATCCACAGATAGAGCAGCACCGAGAAAAAAAACGCCCAAAACAAAAACTGCACTTTGCCGCTGCGGTAGGTCATGCAATCGCTCTTTTTTTTGGATCAATTGTACATCGTAACGGCTGAAAAACATCCACCGGTTACGCATCGGTAACCCTCCTGTGCTACAATGGAAGGATGAAAACAACGCAGTGGATATTTTGGATCGTATTGTTGACGATGCTGGGGCAGGCGGGATACACGCTGGTGCCCGCATCCCGTCCCCGCAGCGCGCTTGACCGGATGCGCTTTCATACGGTGGCCGATATGCGGCGCATCCCGCAGGATCCGGGGTGGTATGCCCGGCAGGCCAGTCCAATGAGCCGGGCAGAGCAGCGAGCGTGTGACCGTCGGTACAATGCCCGCTATTTCGCGCCGTGGCGGATGCGGCGCATGGGGGAGCCGCCGGAGGAGATGGCGTGGGCGTTTCGGATGGTGCAGCGTCGGGCCGTGTACGATCGGCACCGAAAACAGGTACCCGAAAAAGCGTGGCGCTGGTGGATAAAAAATGCCAATTTCTCCGCCATGGATTCGGTCAAAAGTTATGCGATCTCCGTCCGCCATACCGATCTGCGGGCACTGCCGAGTATGACCACGGCCTATCGCGATCCGTGGAAGAGCACCGAAGGGTTTCCGTTCGACTACAACCAAAACTCCGCTCTGTATCCCAATACCCCGCTCTACATCTCCCACTATTCGCGCGATCGCCGCTGGGCGTTTGTCCATTCGCCCGATGCGTACGGGTGGGTGCGCGTGCGGGATATCGCCCGGGTCGACCACCGCTTCATGCGGGCGTTTCAGAGCGGACATTATGCTGTGGCCGTGCGGGACAATCTGGCGTTGATGTACGGCAAAAAACGGATCAGTCTGGTCAAGCTGGGTACCCTCTTTCCTCTGGATAAAAGCGGGCGCAAACTGCTGCTGGCGACGCGGGACAGCAAAGGGCGGGCCCGGATCGCCTCTGTCCGCCGTCCGGATTCGGGGCTGGTCGCACCCAAACCGCTGGCGTTTACCCCGCGCAACATCGCCTACATCGCCCGTCAGCTCAAGCAGGATCCCTATGGCTGGGGCGGGATCGCTTACGGTCGGGACTGTTCGGCGACGACACGGGATTTTTTCGGCGTCTTCGGGATCTTTTTGCGGCGCAACTCTTCCGATCAGGCCCGGGACGGTGCCGAAGTGATCGACATCAAACCGCTCAAGGGGCGCGCAAAAAAAGATGCCATTCTCGCTCATGCCCGCCCCTGGCGCTCTTTGCTCTTTGTCCCCGGGCACATCGGCATTTACATCGGGCGGTACCGAAACGAGCCGGTGATGATGCACACCTATTGGGGCGTACGTTTGAAGGATTATTCCAAACATACGCTGGCCCACACCATCATCACTACCCTCGAACCGGGCAAGGAACTCCCCTCGTTGCGTCGGGAGAGCATGATGTCCAACACGTTGCAGAAGATTATCAACTTCTAAGCCAATTATGATAAGATTGCTGTAAATTTTTTAATACCCTTAAGGAGTTTTCTCTTTGGATTCGCACCCTCCGTCGGGCTCTTCGGCCCCCTCTTCACTTCTGTTGCATCTTTTTGGCGAATACGGCGATATTTTGTTTGGATCGGTGTTTGCCCTGTTGACCTACTATTTTCACATGACAGGACACGCGTACCTCTCCACCCTCAGCGGCGCGATCGCCATCGGCGCATTTTCGATCACCGTTTCCGAGATCGCCGAAGTGCTGGCTGAGCGCCTCGAGGAGCCGTATGCAAGTTTCGTATTGACCTTTTCGGCGGTGGTGGTGGAGATCATCCTGCTCTTTATGATCGTACTGGAATCGGTCCACGCCCCCGCGGCGCTGGAGACCGTCAAGGGGGGGATCATCTCCGCGGTGATCGTGGACATGAATGTGTTGCTGGGGCTGGCGGTTTTTATCGGCGGACTCAGTTACAAAGAACAGGAACACAACGAAGACACCTCCAGCACCTATACCACCATTTTGCTGGTGGCCTCTTCCTCCCTGCTGGTGCCCAGCATCATCAATTATGCTGACAACGGCAGCGGGCTGTTCGGCGCTTCGGTGGCGATCGCAATAGTCCTTGTGCTGTTTTATGTGGCGATCTTCATTTTCCAGACCCGAACCCACAGTCACTTTTTTAAGGCCACGGCCAAGAGCCGGCTCTTTCGGATCAAAAAGCACCGCGACGAACACGACGAAGAGGAAGAGGAGGATTATCTCTTTGACCGTCTTACGAATGCATGGAATTTTATCGCGATTTTCGGCTTTATCTTTTTGATCGGGGTTTTGGCCGAAGTGTTTGCGACGGATGGGATGCAGATTGCTGCACAGCTGGGGGTCACCAACGGTTTGGCGGGATTAATGATTGCGATCATCGCCGTCTCTCCCGAGATCTTGACCGCGATCAAGGCGGCCCGTGACGACGAGATCCAACGGGTGGTCAATATCGCCATGGGGGCTTCGACGGTCTCGATCATGCTCACCGTGCCGGTGTTGATGGGGCTGGCATATCTCAACGGGATCAATCTGACACTCGATTTCAATGCTTTTCAGATCGGGGCGTTGATCCTCACCATCGTCCTGGCGTGGAAAACGACCGATGACGGGGAGACCAACTATTTCGAGGGGATCAGCCATTTGATGTTTTTCGTCTCCTACGCGATCATTGCGGCGCTGTATCATTGAGGGGATACAGGGTTTTGGGTTTGGGACTGTAGGGTGCGTTTGCCAACGCACCTTTGAGGGATTATGACAAAACAAAAAGGCATATACCATGAAAATAGCCATAGCGATCACCGGGGCCAGCGGCGTGGAACTGGGGCATAAATTTGTCGAGTGG
>CAYSQV010000043.1:0-8351 GCA_964433295.1 uncultured Nitratifractor sp.
AATACAACAAAGACGGATGGTTCTTCAGCGGCAGCGGGAGTACATTTTTTAGGCCGGCGACAAGATAAGCAAGCCTATATTATTTTTTGGGGCTCCATCGCTCTATCTTGGCGCCGACAGTGATCACGTCATCAGAACCAGGAACAAAAACGCCCCCTTTGATCCTATCACCGTTGAATATATCCCATTGTATCTTTTCTCCATACTTCCAGATATATACTCCGGCTTTTCCGCTGACCATAATATACCGACCGTCATCACTTAGTTGCAGCATGCGCGGCCGCATAGGTTTATCGGCAATGTACGTCATAAGAATTTTTCCGCTTTGGGTATTTATAAGATTGAGATTCTGTGTATCCATTGCGACATAGAGCTGATCTGGGTTGTCAGGATCAGGAAGCATGGCACCTACCTTGAATTCGCGCGGAAGCTCCAGAGTTTTGATCCATTTTGCTTTGATCTCTTTGTGCTTAGACGATGCTTGCTCAAGCCGCCATATCTCTATCTTTTTGAGATTGGTGCCGACATAGACAGTATTGCCATCACTTGAGATTGCCAACGCAGTAACTTTGGGGCCTCTAAAAGTAGACTTTTTTTCGCCGACGAAACATTTGGGGACAAAGGTAAGCAAGGTCTCGCCCTTTTTGAGATCAATGAGCGACACTTCCTGTTTTTTTGTGTTGACACCAAGTAGCAAATGCCCTTCGGGCAGAAAGACGATCTTTTGTAGTCGATACTCTTCGATACGGGGATCTTTGTGAGAAATATGCAAGAGCACATTCTTGTCTTTGAGTCTGCACCATGCAAAGCCATACCCCTGAGAGACCGCCAGATATTTGCCATGCTGATCGAGCGTCAGACTATTAAAGGCGTTGTTGACAACCTTTGGAAGACGATCTGCGCGTGCGGGGATCGTAGCATCGTACCAATAGCTCCTGTTCCCGCTGATAGCAAATACTTTACCGTCTTGACTTCGTGCAAATCCAGTTGGAGAATAACGAAAAGTGTCGATTGTTGCTCTTTTGAAGTACTTGCCACAAGCGGTATCGACCGGTTCGCTTCGATATTTATGTTTAGTCACGGTTTTCTCCCGCACGTAGCTGATGGTGTGCTTTCCTTCTGTGTTGCATAGACGTCGTGCATAATTATAATTGAAATGTCGGCCCGCCTTGATTTTTTTATTGTCGATCAAAATATAGTCTAACCCATCATATGTTTTATGGTCGAA
The DNA here is from genome assembly GCA_964433295.1 of uncultured Nitratifractor sp. GTDB lineage: Bacteria > Campylobacterota > Campylobacteria > Campylobacterales > Sulfurovaceae > S017-3. The sequence continues at coordinate 1,229 of CAYSQV010000043.1, forward strand.
AAAGATTGTGTTATTAAAATTGAGCGTAACCAATCGCTCGCATGTTCGCCCTTTGGGAATACCGCGATACGTAAGTTTGATCCCGCCTTTTGGCATGCCGCTTATCTCGACATGCACATTCTCAATCGGCTTGATACGTGTGCTGTTTTGCTCGAGCCATTTAGGCGGGATGATGCCGCTCTTGATCGCCTTGGCATTGTTTAGATCAGTGGTTGGTCGATTAACAAAAGTAGCGGCATAATATTTAAGGATTGTATCTTTTTGGGAAATAATGGCATCATAGTTTTTGCGAGGAGAGGAATTGTGGAAATTTTTTTTACTCTTGGCGGTAGATTTTTTGATCTGCATGCTTGTAGCATTGCAGTCAAAGAAATGCTTTAGCTCCGGCAGCTCCCCCTCCTGTTTAATCTTCATTCCAATAGTTACCATCCACCACATCTGCGGCTGCAACACACGATTGGAAAACTCCTCTTTAAGATCCTGGGCTTGGACCTCATCAAGATAGGTTTCAAAAAAGATTCGGCTGCGATTGGCGTCCTGTTGATCCAGACAATTTTTGAGTCGAATCAATTGCAATCCGCGTACCATATCCCTTCCGCTTCCGTTGGCAAGCATTTGTTGAGTTATGTTAAAATAGCGTTGTAGCTTTTGAATATCCAATCCGCTCTTTTTGTAGCTTTCAATAAGCTGTTTTGTTTTTGTAAATTGCGGCACAGGACTTTTTGGCAATGCCTTCAACGGCACATCCTGAGTCACATCAAACGGTTCGACCGACATATGGGTCACATTGTGCTCACAATACTGTTTGATCTCTTTTGGCAAAAACTCTTCGCGCAGGGGATAATAGTGAGAATGAAAAACGATAGAAGCGGCAAGAGAGCGGATGAAATTTCCGGTATATGTAGCCTTGGAATCCACCGAGTATAGTTTCAGACACTCTTTTAGCCATGCTCTCTCCTGCATAAAAGACAATCGTTTTTGGGGGCGGTCGTACTGACGCATCATCTCCTCGGCCAAATAATGATAACGCACAAGTGCATCGAGCACATGCGGATCTAAAAAAGAGGTATTATGTATTTGGTCCAAAAGTTTTCTGGGCAAAGTTTTGGGCGGCAGGGTTTTGAGGAGACTCAAGTTGTGATCATAAAGATATGGGCTTGGGGGTTCGTGCTGCCACTTGGGAGGATTGGATACAATGCTATCAAGCAGCTTTTTGTCGTACTGTCGCATCCTCTCAGAGCTCTCTACCCAGCCATCCGGTGCGGGAATGGTACTTTCAACCCACCTAAGACGCCTGAGACGTTTTTTTAGAGATGGGGTCGGCGCAAGTATCTCCTCGATTACATCACCGATTTTATTAAATTTACACCGCTCCTCAATGTCATGTACTATGCTGTTCAATCGCCAGTAATCCAAAGCACTCTTTTTGAGGGCTTCTTTGTCTTCTATATGCTCTATACGATAACGCAACGCCAGCGCATAGGCACTAAGCGCCATCTTGTCCCGCTTGTCAAAACAGGAAATACTCTCAACAAACTGTTTGATCTCTATAGGAAGCTTATGAGAAAACTCCGCGCCAAACAGCAGAAGATTCAATAAAAAAAATACAAAAAACTTTTTCATCTTTCCCCAAATTTTCTCACCCGCTGCCGGGCCAGATCGTAATTGGCACACGCTGAACTGCTCCCCAGACGGCAGCCGCGTGACCAGTAGCGCATCGCTTTGGTGTAGTTTTGGCGTACCCCTTTGGCGTTGGCATAGATAAAAGCCAGATCGTCGCACGCATCGGCCATTCCCCGGCTGCAGGCCCGATTCAGCCACGGTGCGGCCTTGCCCCCCTGATCGCGTGAAGCATAATAGACCCCCACATCCATGCAACGCTCGACGTTGCCCGCTTTGCATTGGCGTTTTTGGGTACTCAAGCCACCGGCACTCAGACCCAAACTCGCCGCCAGGGCCAATCCAATCACTCTTTTCATCGCTTCTCCTTCGTCCTTTGGATTCTATCTGCTATAATTCTACCAAAAAAGGACTCCGTTTGGCCATCAACCTCATCGCCCAAAACAAAAAAGCCCGCCACGACTATGAGATCCTCGAAACCTTCGAGGCCGGGATTGTCCTGCAGGGTGCCGAGGTCAAAGGGCTGCGGGCCAAACGGGCCAATCTAAGCGATGCCTTCTGCCGCTTCATCAAAGGAGAACTCCATCTGATGAACGCCCACATCGGACGCCTTGAGACCACCAACACCCACTATGTCCGTGACGAGCGGGCCCCGCGCAAACTCCTTCTGCACAAAAAACAGCTGGAAAAACTCTACGTCAAAGTACACAAAGAGGGACTCACCATCGTCCCCCTGAAACTCTATTTTAACGAACGCAACTTTGCCAAAGTTACCATTGCTCTGGCCAAAGGGAAAAAACTCCATGACAAACGGGAGACCCTCAAACGCCGCACACAGGAGCGTGAGGCACAGCAGGCGGTCAAAAATTACCGCTGATTTAACAAGAATAATAAAAATTACTTGACAATAATTATCCTTTGTGTTATACTTCGTCCATCTTAACACAAAAGGAAACACCATGGAAACAACTCAAGCAGGTGTATTGGTCCTTCAGCCAATGCCCGAATTCAAGATGGAAGCATACGATGCCGCCGCCGGCAACTACAAAGAGGTCAGCAGCGATGATTACAAAGGCAAGTGGAGCGTGATCTGCTTCTACCCGGCTGACTTCACCTTCGTCTGCCCGACCGAAATCGCCGCAATGAACGCCGAGCTCGATACCATCCACGGTGAACTCGGATGCGAAGTGCTGGCCATCTCCACCGACACCAAATTCAGCCACAAACGCTTCGTCGAAACCGAACCGCTGCTGGCTGATCTCAAGCTCACCATCGGTGCCGACCCCACCGGTGAAACCGCCCGCAAATTCGGCGTCATGATCGAAGGAGCCGGCATCGCTCTGCGCGGCCGTTTCCTCGTCAACCCCGACGGGGTGATCGTCGCTCAGGAGGTCCAGGCTCCACCGGTCGGCCGCAGCGTCAAAGAGTTTATCCGTCAGATCCAGGCGCACCAGCATGCCCACGCCACCGGCGAAGTCTGCCCCGCAGGCTGGAGACCCGGCAAAAAAACTCTGCCGGTCAATACCGATGCTGAGAAGATGACCGGCCGTGTGGGGGATTACATCACCATCGAAGAGATCATGAGCTGATCCTCCCGGCTCCCTTCACTCCTCCTTCCTTCTCCCCGCAGGGGAGGGGCAATCCCTTATTGCTTCTTTCGATCCCGAAGCTTTTTTTTTAGTGAGCGATACAACCGGCGAAACCGCTTGGTGATGGTGTTGTCTCCGCTGAAATACTTCTCTCGAAAATCCCGTATCTTCGCTCGGATTCGGTGTACCGCCTGGATGGTCTCCTGATAGATCTCCCGTGACTTGATCCAGGCAAACAGTGCAACGGTTCGTTCGTATGCCCACTTGAACCACCCAAACGACAACAGCTTGCTCTCTGTCGCATGAAAAAGCCAAAATGTAAACGCCGCGATGGGAATCTTGAGGCTGTAGAGCAGTGCCGCGGAAATCACCCTCCCCTGCACCGCCATCACACCGGCAAACAGTCCCGCCCCCTCCACGCTCATCAACAAAACTAAAAAGAGCACCAAGAATCCATAGCGGTTGACCTTCTGGAGCCGTATCTGGAGGGATTGGAGGAGGTTCAGCTCATGGATGTAGGCATAGATCGGCTTGGCGATCGTCTCCCAAATCACCTCTTCGAAAACAATAAAGATCACCACCAGAACCAACTGCAGTACAAACACCAGCCGATTCAAGAGCTTTTTCAGGTACATCAAACCCCTTCGCAAAACATTGAACGCTATTATAGCCTCTTTTGTGTCTCCAGCGCGATCGCGCGCTCCTCATCGGTCGGAACCACCAGCACCGGAATATCAAACGGCAGATCTTGCAGAATCCTCTCCCGAACTACCACATCGTTCTGGCCGATCCCGCCAGTAAAGACCAGTGCATCCACCCGCCCAAGCACCGCCACATAGGCACCGATGTATTTGCGGATACGATAGACAAACATCTCCAACGCCAGCGCCGCATCGGCATCCCCTTCGGCGATACGGGCATGGATGCGACGCATGTCGTTCTCCCCGCATATCCCTTTCAGGCCGCTCTCCCGGTTAAGGAGCCGATCGAGCTGATCAAATGTGTAGCCTTTCTCCCGAACGAGATAAAAGAGGATCGCCGGATCAAGATCGCCCGATCGGGTTCCCATCACCAGCCCCTCCAGCGGCGTCATCCCCATCGATGTGTCGACACTCACGCCGCCCCGGATCGCACAGGCGCTGGCACCGTTGCCCAGATGGAGTGTGATCAGATTGATTTTGGAAAGCTCCGATCCTGTTGCTTCGGCTGCACGGTGCGCCACATAGGCATGAGAGGTTCCGTGAAACCCATACCGGCGTATCCCCGCTTCGGTATAGAGAGCTTTGGGAAGTGCATAGCGATAGGCCTGTGGTGACATCTGCTGATGAAACGCCGTATCAAAGACTGCTACCTGCGGGACATCGGGCGCGTGTGCCCGTGCCGTACGGATCCCCTCGAGATTGGCCGGATTGTGCAGGGGAGCCAGCGGGATGAGGGCTTCGATCGCAATGACCACCTCGGCATCAATCACCGCACTCTCTACGAACCGTTCCCCGCCGTGCACCACCCGGTGGCCGATCGCATCCACATCACCCAGGGAGTCCATACCGTGCTCCTTCAATGACGTCTCCATCTCCAGGATCGCCTCCCGGTAACCGCCCGGACGGATCGATTCCACCATTCCCGCCATAACTGTATCGAGATGGGCACCCTCGAACAGCTTGTATTTGAGCGACGAACTCCCGGCATTGAGCACCAATATTTTCATGATATCTCTCCTGCCTGAATCGCGGTGATAAGCACTGTACTGATGATATCAGAGTAGGTGCATCCCCGACTCAGATCGTTGATCGGCTTGTTGAGCCCCTGGAGGATGGGACCCACCGCCAGCGCGCCGGTGGAGCGCTGGACCGCTTTGTAGGTGTTGTTGCCGGTATTGAGATCGGGGAAGATAAAGACAGTGGCCCTCCCGGCCACATTGGAGCCGGGGAGCTTTTTGCGCCCCACTTCCGGATCGATCGCCGCATCATACTGCATGGGGCCTTCGATCAGCAGATCGGGACGGCGCGCCTGCGCGATACGGGTCGCTTCGGCGACTTTGTCGACATCGGCTCCTTTGCCGGAGGTTCCCGTCGAATAGGAGAGCATCGCCACCCGGGGCTCAAATCCAAACTGTGTCGCAGTATCAGCTGTCGTGATCGCAATGACTGCCAGCTCTTCGGGGGTGGGGTCCTGGTTGATCGCGCAGTCGGCATAGATAAGCACCTGTTTGGCCATGCTCATGAAAAAGAGGCTGGAGACGATGGGGGTCCCCGGACGGGTCTTGATGATCTGCAATGCCGGACGGATCGTCTCCTGTGTGGTATGGATGGCACCGGAGACCATCCCGTCTGCATGCCCCGTGTGGACCATCATCGTCCCGAAATACGACGGCGACATCACCAGATCGACCGCGATATCGGGGGTCATCCCTTTGGCGCGTCGCAGGTCACAAAAGGTCTGCACAAACGGCTCGATCAGCTCCGATGTTTCCGGATCGACGATGCATGCCCGGGAGATATCGAGCCCTTTGGCATTGGCGATCCGTCCGATCTCTTCCTCTTTCCCCAGCAGAATGATCTCCACCGCATCCCGGCGCAACAGCACCTCGCATGCCCGAAGGACCCGTTCATCGGTCGCCTCGGGCAATACGATCCGTTTTTTGTGCGCCTGTGCCTTCTGGAACAGCGAATACTCAAACATCATCGGGGTCATCACCGATGAATCGGCCTGCGCGATCTTCCGGCTTAGATGATCGTAATCGACCGCACCGTTGAACAGCCCCATCGCCAGTGCGATCTTGCGTTCGCTGGCCGCACCGATGGTCGCCGAGACATGCTCGACCCTCAACGCCGTATGGTAGGTGTCTTCCCCAAAAGCCAATACCGGGATCGCATGGTGATCCGCCCCTTCCAGCATCCGGGAGACCGATTCGGGCAGCATACGCCCCCCGGTCAGCAAGATCCCGGAGATGGTCGGATAGTGGGGAGAACCCGCTGCCAGGATCGCGCCAACAACAATGTCCGGCCGATCGCCGGGTACGAGGATCAAATCACCCGCTTCGATGTAGTCGAGGAAGTGCTCCAGCTGCATCGCCGCAATCTTGATGCTGCGCACCACCCGACGCATCTCCTCGTCGCTCCCCCAGATACGTGTCGCCCCAAGCGTATGCTCCACCTCTCCCATGGTCGGCTGATCCAGCTCCTCAATCTCCCGCAGAAGATAGATCGGCACAGAGAAAGACTCTTCGGCCAGTTTTGGCTGAAGTTCCCCGATAACATCCTCACTCAGACGATTGGCAAAGGTCGCAAAATGGACACAGCCCGATCCGGAGATGTGTTCATGGTCGATCCGGATCTCATCGAGGATCTCCTGCGCGCTTTTACTATACCCTTTGAGGACATTGACATACGCTGCCCTGATGTTGCGTGCCAGCTCAAGGTTGAGATCCATCTCGATCGTCGTGGGAAAAGCATCCATCTGCAGCCCCTCGATCACAACAAAGTCATACGCCGCTTCCAGCGCTTTGATCCGACGCATCAGCAGCTTGATCGCGACTTTCAGTCTCCCTTCGGCGGCATACCGCTCTATCTGTTTTACCGTCAGACCAAACATCTCTTTGCGTGCCATCACAAGCGCATAACGCTCGAGGAAGAAGGTGATATCATGATCCCGCTCCCCATCGAGCACAAACGGCTTGAAGAACGCCACGCGCCCCATTTTGGCTTTGAGAAACTCCATCATCCCCATCGTCACCACCAGTTTGCCCGCCGCACGCTCATGAGAAGAGACATAAAGGCTCTTGATCTTCATAAAACCGCCATCCTTTGGATAGATTTGTCTTTTATTATTGTACCCCAGATGTGCTTTGGTGTGCTAAGTGCTAAGTGCTAAGTGCTAAGTGCTAAGTGCTAAGTGCTAAGTGCTAAGTGCTA
>CAYSQV010000043.1:8451-9263 GCA_964433295.1 uncultured Nitratifractor sp.
AGATTTTGGTCACAGGTGTGATTGGCGGAAGCTTAAATTTGGACGCTTTTCAGAAAAAAGTGAAAATTTTGTTCGAGTTGTGCTCAGATTTGTGGGTTGTCGGGAGGGAGCTTACGAACAGTAAGTGACCGAGCGGCTCCCGCAAAGATGCGAGAAAGCCGGGCGAAAGGTTTACTTTCTGCGGAGTTCTTTGATACGGGCCGCTTTCCCTTTGCGGTCACGCAGATAAAAGAGCTTCGCGCGACGGACACGGCCGCGGCGGACTACTTCGATGCTTTCGATGCTTTCGGAGTAGAGGGGGAAAACCCGCTCGACACCGACACTGTTGGCGCCGATCTTGCGGACGTTGAAGGTGCGGCCTGTCCCCTCGCCGCGGATGGCAATGCAGACGCCTTCGTAGTTCTGGATACGCTCTTTATTTCCCTCTTTGATGCGGACAGCGACACGAACCGTGTCTCCGGCACGAAAATCGGGGATATTTTTCTCTTCGAGCTGGGCTTGTTCGAAGCTTTCGATGTACTTGTTTCTCATGACTTGCCTTTTGCTTTTGTGTACAGATCGGGTCGGAAATACTGGGTTTTCGACAGAGCCATCTGCTCTTTTAAGTCTGCGATTTTACTGTGATTTCCCTTTAGAAACTCTGAAACGATCGTGCGCCCCTCGTAGAGGTCGGGTTTTGTAAACGATGGAGCCTCCAGCTGTGCCCCATCGAAACTCTCGACTGTAAGCGAATCGCTGTTGCCCAGTACACCAGCCACCATGCGTCTGATTGCATCGCAGAGCATCATCGCCGGCAGTTCGCCGCCGGTAAG
>CAYSQV010000044.1:0-9133 GCA_964433295.1 uncultured Nitratifractor sp.
AGTGCCGGCTATGACCTTATGATATACAAACCGGACGAAATGATATCTGAGATCAGCAGTTTCATGTCGCTCGAAGATGGGGACATCATCATGACCGGTACCCCCAAAGGCGTAGGATATTACTCTATAGGGGATAAATTTGAAGCCAAAGTTACTTGCAAGGAGAGGGTATTGTTGGAATACGAATGGATAGTGCAATAACCCCGGCAGATTTTTTGCCCGATTAATTTGCACCAAAACCAACCACTGCTATACTTTTATGGATCGTAGTCTTTTGGTACGGTCCATTCTCTCTCCCGGAAGGATTCTCGCATGTTTTCCCGCTTCAAACTTGCCGAACACGGCACCAATGTCAAAACGGAATTTTTGGCAGGGTTCACTACCTTTTTGACGATGATGTACATCGTCCCGGTCAACGGCTTCATTCTTGCAGACGCCGGATTGCCTATGACCGCTGTTGTGACGGCCACCGCGCTGGTGACGATCCTCGCAACACTCTTCAGCGGCCTGTGGGGCAATACCCCCATCGCCATGAGCGTAGGGATGGGGCTTAATGCCTACTTTGCCTACGGGCTGGTTCTGGGGATGAAAATCCCCTGGCAGACGGCACTGGGGATTGTCTTTGTTTCCGGAATCGTTTTTGTGCTTCTCTCTTTTACCAAGTTTCGTGTCTGGATCATGACCTCCATCCCGATGGATCTGCGCCGGGCGATCTCAGCCGGGATCGGCGCGTTCATCGCTTTTATCGGATTCAAAGAGCTCAAGATGATCGTCCCCAACAAAGCCACCTTTGTTGCGCTGGGAAATTTCCATGATCCGCATGTCCTTCTCGGTGTCCTGGGGCTGATTCTGGCATTGGGACTGTATGCCTGGCGCATCAAGGGAGCTTTTATTCTATCCATTGCTATCACGTCGATCGTCGGCTGGCTTACCGGAATCGGCAAGATGCCCGAAGGATTCCTGAGCATGCCCGCTTCGATCGCCCCCATCGCCGGCCAGCTCGATATCGGATCGGCCCTGACCCTTTCGCTGTTGCCGGTGATCGTCACCTTCCTGATCACGGACATGTTCGATACACTGGGAACCCTGACAGCTGTGGGTGCCCGTGCCAATCTTTTCCAAAGTAATGACGGCGAAGAGAAGGCGCTTGAACGTACCCTGGAAGCCGACGCACTGGCTACCGTGACCGGATCGCTGCTGGGGGTTTCCACCACCACTTCGTTTATCGAATCGGCCAGTGGAGTCGAAGCGGGCGGGCGTACCGGACTCACTGCGGTCTTTACTGCGATGTTTTTTGTGCTGACGCTCTTTATGCTCCCGATCTTCAAGGCAATCCCCGAACCGGCTATTCTCCCCGTACTTGTCGCCGTCGGAGTGATCATGTTTACCGAACTGGGTCGGATCGATTTTGAAAACATGGATACCGCCACCGCCGCCGGAGGGTTCTTCGCGATCCTTCTGATGCCGCTGACTTTTTCGATCACCAACGGTCTGGCCGCTGCGTTTGTCGTCTATACGGCTGTCAAAATGATCAGAGGGGAGTTTCGGGATCTCAACCTCGGGGTTCTGCTCATCACTCTCATCTCGCTGATCGTCTTTTATGTCCACCATTAAGGAGAAAGAGCCCGTGGAAAAATACTATTATGGTTACGAAGAATTTGTCGGGGATGCCGATGCTCTGGTACACAAAATCAAGGATTTTGATCCCGACACCCTGCTGGCGGTTGCACGGGGAGGGTTGACCCTGGGACACTTCATGGCTCAAGCGATGGATACACGACGGCTCTTTGCTCTCAACTCGATCCATTACGACAAGACCCGCAAGCTCGAGACCCTCGAAGTGTTCAACATTCCGGATCTGAAAAACGCCAAGCGTGTCCTCATCGTCGATGACATCATCGACAGTGGAGAGACCCTGCGCGAGGTGCTGCGCCTGCTCAAAGAAAAATACCCCCAGGCCGATTTCAAGCTCGCCACGATCTTCTACAAGCCGACTGCCATTATCGATGCTGACTACACATTGAAAAAAGCACACGAATGGATCGATTTTTTCTGGGAAGTGGATATCCTCAATACCCAGACCACTTCCTGATTCTTGCCGCCGTCTGCGGCAAGATATTTCTAAAATTTCTCAATGTGTATAATTTTTGTACAATTTTACTACAACTTCAGTTGAATTTAATCTTGCTTACCCTAAACTTAAACTGTAAACATTTCCAAAGGAGAAACAATGAAAAAACTGCTCAAACTCTCAGCCGTTGCCGCACTGGCAACCGCTACGCTCGCTATGGCCGGAACCCTGGACGATGTCAAAAAAGCCGGTGTCCTCAAATGTGGAGTCAACACCGGACTGCCCGGCTTTTCCGAGGCTGACTCCAAAGGGGCATGGCGCGGACTTGACGTCGACTACTGCCGCGCATTGGCTGCGGCGGTTCTGGGAGACGCTTCCAAAGTCAAGTATGTCCCGCTCAACGCCAAAGAGCGCTTTACCGCCCTGCAAAGCGGTGAGATCGATGTCCTCTCGCGCAACACCACCTGGACCGAAACCCGTGACACCACACTGGGAATCAACTTTGCCGGTGTGATGTATTACGACGGTCAGGGCTTCATGGTCCCCAAATCTCTCGGGATCAAGAGCGCCAAAGAGCTTGACGGTGCGACGGTATGTATCCAGGCCGGGACCACCACCGAGCTGAACCTCGCTGACTACTTCCGTGCCAACAAGATGAAGTTCAAAGCGATCACTTTTGATACCAACGATCAGGTGGACAAGGCTTTCCTCGCCGGACGCTGCGATATCCTCACCACTGACCAGTCCGGACTTTATGCTGCACGTACCAAATTCAAAAATCCTGAGAAATTCGTGATCCTCCCCGAGATCATCTCCAAAGAGCCCCTCGGGCCAGCCGTCCGCCAGGGAGATGACCAATGGTTTAACATCGCCAAGTGGACACTCAACGCTCTTTTGACCGCCGAGGAAAAAGGGATCACCAGCGCCAACATCGAAGAGGCCAAAAAAAGCAACGATCCTGAGACCAAGCGGCTGCTCGGTATCGAAGGAACCATGGGTAAAAACGTCGGCCTTGAACCCAACGCATTCTGCCAGGCGATCAAGCAAGTCGGTAACTATGGCGAGATCTTCGAGCGCAATGTCGGTGCCAGCACCCCGCTGAAAATCTCACGCGGACTCAATGCCCTCTGGACCAAGGGCGGCATGATGTATTCCCCTCCATTCCGCTAAGAGGCTCTTTTCCGGAGCCTGCGGGCTCTGGGGGCGTTGCATCCAAATCGTGCAACAAACACCGAGCAATTAGAAATGGGGGACGGAGCCTGCGTGCGTTGGCCTCCCCATTCCTAATTCCTCATTCCCAACGCAGAAAGGACACACATGCTGGCTCTGCTTCGCAACGAAAAAGTCCGTGGCATCCTCTATCAGGTGATTGTCATCACCGGTTTTGCTTTTGTCGCTTATTTCATCGCCAAAAACACCGCCCACAACATCGAGATACGCGGAATCAAATCGGGATTTGACTTTTTGGGATCGACGGCCGGATTCGACATCACCGAATCCCCGATCCCCTTCTCCCCCCAGAGTACCCATTGGGAAGTCTTCAAAGTCGGCCTGCTCAATACCCTCATCATCTCATTTGCCGGGATCATCCTCTCGACAATTCTGGGACTCATCATCGGGGTCGCACGTCTCTCATCCAACTGGCTCATCAACCGTCTTGCGGCCGGATACATCGAAACATTCCGAAACATTCCGGTGTTGCTGCAGATTCTCTTTTGGTACAATGTGGTGTTGGCGACGCTTCCGGCCACACGCAAGAGTCTCAATCTCTTCGACAGCGTCTTCATCAACAACCGGGGGGTTTTTGTCCCCAAGCCGATCTTTGAACCGGGCAGTTGGCTGATGGGAGCAGCCCTGATCCTCGCACTGATCGCCGGATGGTGGCTCCATCGGTGGGCGATCCGGCGCCACGAGGAGACCGGACAGAATTTCCCGGCCTTCTGGGTGGGACTTGGATTGGTCATCACCCTCCCGCTGATGGCGTATTTCCTCTCGGGGCAGCCGCTCCATTTTGATGTCCCTGAACTCAAAGGATTTAACTTCCAGGGCGGCAAAGTCTTTACACCTGAGTTTCTTGCCCTGCTGTTCGCATTGACGATCTACACCGCCACCTTTATCGCCGAAGCGATCCGCAGCGGAATCGAAGCCGTCGCCAAAGGGCAGAAGGAGGCCGCCACGGCTCTGGGGCTCACCCCCATACAATCGTTGCGTTTTGTTGTCCTGCCTCAGGCGATCCGCATTGCAATCCCTCCGATCATCAACCAATACCTCAACCTCACCAAAAACTCCTCGCTCGCCGCAGCAGTGGGGTATCCGGAACTGGTGACGATCTTCGCGGGCACCAGCCTCAACCAGACCGGGCAGGCACTGGAGATCATCGGGATTACGATGCTCACCTATCTGATGATCAGTCTGCTGGTCTCGCTGATCCTCAACTGGTTTAACGCCAAAATGAAAATCAAGGAGCGCTGAGATGGCTGTGTACGCAATCAAACCGGCCAAAGAGCCGCCACTGGGAGAACGGGGCGCCATCGCCTGGGTGCGACACAACCTCCTCTCCAGTCCGTTCAATATCGTTTTTACTCTATTGGGAATCGCCGTTTTGTGGATGATCATTCCCCCCTTTGTCCAATGGGCGTTTCTCGATGCAAATTTCGCCGGATCGACCAAGGCCGATTGTACCGGCGACGGAGCCTGCTGGGTCTTTATCCGTGAAAAACTCAAAATGTTCATTTACGGATTCTATCCCGAAACCGAACTCTGGCGGGCCAACCTGACCATCGCTCTGGCGCTTGGGACCGTCGCATTCCTCAAGTGGACCCGCAATCAAAAACTCAAGATCGCCGCCATCCTTCTGCTGCCCATCGTTGCAACGTTTCTGCTCAGTGGAGGGGTCTTTGGATTGAGTCATGTCGAGACAAGCAAATGGGGCGGCCTGCTGCTGACGCTGGTGATCGCCACAGTGGGGATCGTCCTCTCGTTTCCCATCGGGGTGTTATTGGCTCTGGGGCGTCAATCACGCCTGCCGATCATCAAGACCTTGAGCGTGTTTTATATCGAACTGATCCGGGGCGTGCCACTGATTACCGTATTGTTTATGGCTTCGGTTGTCCTGCCTCTCTTTTTCCCTGAAGGGATCGATTTTGACAAACTGGTGCGCGCACTCATCGGGATCACCCTCTTCCAGGCGGCCTACATCGCCGAGAACATCCGGGGCGGCCTTCAGGCGATCCCCAAAGGGCAGTACGAAGCGGCCGATGCTCTTGGACTGGGTTATTGGCAAAAGATGCGTCTGGTGATCCTTCCCCAGGCGATCAAGGTCGCTATTCCCAATCTCGTAGGCTCCTTTATCTCGTTGTTCAAAGACACCTCGCTGGTGATGATCATCGGACTGTTTGATCTGCTGGCGATGGTTCAGCTGACGGCCAACGACCGCGACTGGCTTGGGCTTGAGACAGAAGGATACGTCTTTGTGGCCTTTATCTTCTGGATCTTTACCTTCAGCATGTCGTTCTTTTCGAAGCGACTTGAGAAAAAACTTGATACCAACAACAGGGACTGACTATGAGTGAAACTACCTCAAAAAAAGACTTTTCAGAACACATGATCGAAATCAACGGCGTCAACAAATGGTACGGAGATTTTCACGTCCTCAAAGACATCAATCTTAATGTAGGCAAAGGGGAGATCGTCGTCGTAGCCGGGCCGTCCGGATCGGGCAAATCGACCATGATTCGCTGCATCAACCGCCTCGAAGAGTATCAGGAGGGGGTGATCAAAGTCAAAGGGGTCGAGGTCAACGCGGATGTTAAAAACCTCCGGGAAATTCGATCCAATGTCGCCATGGTCTTTCAGCACTTCAATCTCTTTCCCCATTTGCCCATTTTGGAAAACCTCACGCTGGCCCCTGAGTGGGTCTACAACAAGCCCAAAAAGGAGGCCGTGGAGACCGCCATGCACTTCCTCAATCGGGTCAACATCGCCGAACAGGCCGACAAATACCCCAATCAACTCTCCGGCGGCCAGCAGCAGCGCGTCGCCATCGCCCGTGCCCTGTGCAAGAGCCCCGATATTATGCTCTTCGATGAACCCACCTCCGCACTCGATCCGGAGATGATCGGCGAGGTACTTGATGTCATGATATCCCTGGCCGAAGAGGGCAAGACCATGGTCACCGTCACGCACGAGATGGGTTTTGCCCGCAAAGTCGCCGACCGGGTGATCTTCATGGATGCCGGGCAGATTATCGAGGAGAACGATCCGGAGACTTTCTTTAACCACCCAGAAAGCGACCGTCTCAAACTCTTCCTTGAGCAGATCCTCGACCACTGATCCTGCCATGATCCTCGAAGCCGCCGACTATTTGGGGATCGCTGCGTTCGCCGCCAGCGGTTTTTATGTCGGCAAACGCAGCGGTCTGGACTGGCTGGGGATCTACATCGTGGCCTTCCTCACCGCGCTGGGAGGCGGGGTGGTACGGGACGTGATCCGCGGCACCCCGCCTTTGGCCTTCTCCCAGTCCGCGCCGATCCTCATCGTCCTGCTGGTGACCACCGCCCTGCTCCTCTCACGACGCTTCGCCCACCACGACATCGACTCCAAACCGCTTTTTGTCCTCATCGACGCAGTCGGGATGGTGGCATTTGCCATCTCAGGAGCGCTCTTTGGACTCAAGAGCGGATTCAACCCAGCCGGCGTAGCCATCCTCGCCTTTACCACCGCCGTGGGCGGCGGGATCTTCCGCGACATCCTTATCAACAAGATCCCTTATGTCCTCCACGGCGGATTCTACGGCATCATCGCTCTGCTCATCGGCCTGACCGTCTGGCTCCTCAACGCCATCGGTATCCTCAGCACCCTCACCCTCCTGATCCTTTTTGGCAGCGGCATCACCCTGCGCATGATCGCATGGCGACAGAACTGGCATCTGCCGAAGGGTTAAACTCTCACACCGATCCCCCCCTCGCGAAAACCCGCTCCGAACGCTTCGGCAAAGAGCCGGGTGGCCAGATTGCCGGTGCAGTGGGTGGGGACCACCTCCTCGACACCCAGCCGTTGGAGCGCTTCGATCTCCCGACGGATAGTCGCCTCCTCCTCATCGAGCAGATGGAACCCGCCTGCTGCGCGCACAATCGGACGACCGATCACCCCGATGGCTTTTTCGACGATCTTCGCCACGCCGTAGTGTCCGCATCCGGTGAGCACCGTCGGAGTCTCGCTGTTGATGATAAGGGAGTGCTCCGGCACGTTGCCTCCCAGCATCCCGGTGCTATACAGATCCCCGTAGAGGGGACGGGGTTCGTTGCGGTTGATGACGATCACCTCACGGGCCAGCGTACGCAGATCCCGAAGGTGGTTGCGTGAGAGGGTGAAAGGGGCGTAGACCGTTACGTCGGGATTGACCTCCAGAAACGAGTCGATCCCACCGATATGGTCCCAGTGATCATGGGTGATGAACAGATGATCCAACGTACGCGGATCGATCCCCTCCTGTTCCAGATTTTTCAGCAGCATCCGACCGTTGCTCCCGGTATCAAACAAGATCCCGTACTCCGGCAACGCCGCCGAAAACCCCCACAGCGATCCGCAGTTGTCCCCCGGTGTATGGTTGTCAAACACGATGGTCATGGTTCACCTCTCAAACATTTTAGGGGCACATCATACCACATTCTAAATCAATAGGAAACAATCTCCCCTTCCAGTGTTTTGAGAAAAGCCACCACATCATCGATCTGCTCCGGGGTAAACTCTTCGCCAATCTGGTACTTACTCATGATCCGTACCGCCTCTTCGATCTTCTTCTCACTTCCGTTGTGAAAATAGGGAGCGGTGCGGGTGATGTTGCGCAGGATGGGAACGCGAAATTCCAGTGCACCGTTTCGCCCACGAAAATGTCCGATATCCGAGATGGGATAGGGGCTGGTTTTGATCTTGGGATCGGGAGAGAGCACCATGCCGAGGTAATCTGACCAGTAGCGTCGTACCGGAAAACGCTGGATACTCTGACCGCCCACGCTCATCCCGACATGACACCCTTTGCACCCTTTGTCGATAAAGAGGGTCAGTCCCCGTTTGGCTCTGGCACTGATGGCGCTGTCATTTCCATCGAGAAAATCATCGTATGCTCCACGGGTCAAAAGGGTTCGCTCGTAGGCGCCAATGGCCTTGCGAACATTGTCAAACGTGATGGTCTCTTCGCCAAAAACCTCTGCAAATCTTTTCCGCATTGCGCCATCCGCATTGAGCCGTTTTTCAACTTCGGCCGGCGTCATGTTCATCTCAAAAGGCGCCTGTACCGGCCCACCAGCCTGCTCTTCGACATCGACTGCCCGGCCGTCCCAAAATTGCGCTTTGGCCAATGCGGCGTTGAGAACGGTCGGAGAGTTGAGATGAAAAGGGTTCTCCCGGCCGTGATAGCCGATCGCTACCGGACGGTTGTCATCCCCGCCTTCTTCAAGGAGATGGCACGAAGCACAGTTGAGCGTCTGGTCCCGTGAGAGGCGGGTATCAAAAAAGAGATCTTTTCCCAATGCGACTTTCTCCCGACTCAGAGGGTTGTCCGGATTGTCCACCGCATCCAGCAGCCCCTCCCAGGTCGTCGGCACAGGGACAAGCCCTGTCGAACGTGCCAATTGGCGTAATGCACTGTCACTGTAATGTGCGATCGGTCTCTCCGGTATCAGCAATGGCAGATATGCTATCACCAACACGGACCATACTGTCCATGATACAGGGTGCAATAACCACTTTTTCATCAATCTATCCTCCCTGAACGTGTACTTCAAGATAGATTGTAGAGCAATTCCCAATGAACCTCAAGGGATTTTCATCACGAAAAGATTTTTTTTTGATCAGATATGGGACTATTTGAGTGTTTTGGGGTAAATACCGTAGGTCTCATAAAACCGTCGGCTAAAATGGCCCTGATGGTGATATCCCACCCGCCGTGCCACTTCCCCGATGCTCAGACGTTCTTCGCGCAAAAGAAGGTTGGCCTCTTCCATCCGAAGCCGCTGGACATAACCGTAGAGCGTCGTTTGGTAAACATGCTTGAAAAGTCTT
>CAYSQV010000045.1:0-8584 GCA_964433295.1 uncultured Nitratifractor sp.
CCCCGCGCGTTTACGGTATTTGCCTTTGTATTTTCCTTTGAGCGGTTTGTCGTTGGTGAAGTGGCCGTTTTGCAGGTCGATGATCTTGGAAGCGACAAGCTTTTGTGTTGAAGTGTCCAGCCGTAAAAATTCTTTTTCCGCCTCGGTGTCGAAGGCGACTTTATACATTGATCCCTGCTTTTTTGAAAACCTCTTCGAGGGGGATGACGGTGCTTTTTCCGGCTTTGAGGTTGTCGATCCGTTTGTCGGCGATCATCTCATCGAGCCTGTCAAAATAGAGCTCGATGGCTTTTTCGATGAGATAGGTCCGGGTCTTGTCGAGTTCGGATGCGTAGGTGTCGAGTGACTCGACGATCTCTTTTTCGAGCCGGATATTTATGGCTTGTTTCATGGGATCCTCCCGGAGTTTTGTAGATACAATTGTAGTGCATTTTTGTCTGGGTGTCAAGAAAGACTCCTGATAGATAACGATAACTTCCGGGTTCCAACTTTGTACGTGGCAATCCCTGCCCCGGGATTCGTCGTCACGAAGCGATCCGCATGACAACCGGCCATGACAATCGATCACACACGTTTTGCCTCGTTCTGTATCTCCCGATACGGAATGCATACCCTAAGCCTTTGAGTAACCTTATGTATGTGTTCTCGATCAGGAGATCGGGAACAAGAAGAAAAATTGATGGAGAAGAGGGGGGCGGTGTTGTCGGAGGACAACACCTTATATGGAAGCATTGGTTATCGCTTCGTGATCTCCTGACACAATTCCACAAAATACTGCGCGTTCTCGACGGGGACGTCGGGGAGGATGCCGTGGCCGAGATTGAAGATGTGGCGGCCGTCTTTCATCACTTCGGCGATGTGTTCGACAGCCTCTTTGGTCGCTTCCTGGGAGTAGAGGCGGGTGGGTTCCATGTTGCCCTGTAGCACGTAGCGGTCGCCAAGTTTTTCTCGGGCGAGTTCGATGGGGGTGCTCCAGTCGACGCCAAAGACGTCGAAGTCCCCGTCGATGCGGTCGAGATATCCGGCGATCCCTTTGGGGAACAGGATGATGGGGATGTGGGGGTAGCGCGCTTTGATATACGAGGCGATCTGCTTCATGTAGTTCCAGCTGAACTCAAAGTAGGCTTCCTCTTCCAGAGCGGCAGCCCAACTGTCAAAGATCTGCACCACATCGGCTCCGGCTTCGATCTGGCGGGCCAGGTAGTGTTTGACCACGTCGGTGACTTTGGCCAGCAGGGCGTGCATGAGCCCAGGATCGGTGTAGATGAGCTTTTTGACCAGTTGATAGGTCTTGGTGCCCTGGCCTTCGATCATGTAGGTTGCCAGCGTCCACGGTGCGCCGGTGAAGCCAATCAGCGCTTTGTCCTCAGGGAGGCGCTGCTTGAGGAGACGGAGGGTTTCGTAAACATAGGTGAGACGCTCGGCTGCCGCTTCGCCGCCGATGAGGGCATCGAGATCTTTGCGGGTGGCGATCGGTTTTTCAAAAACCGGTCCTTCGCCCTTGACAAAATCGAGTTTCATTCCCATTTCATTGGGCACGACCAGAATGTCGCTAAAGAGGATCGCCGCGTCGACTCCGACGATGTCGACCGGCTGGATCGTCACCTCGGCGGCCATTTCGGGGGCGTGGCAGAGGTTGAGGAAGTTGCCGGCTTTTTCGCGCACAGCCATGTACTCCGGCAAATAGCGTCCCGCCTGGCGCATCATCCAGACCGGGGTGTAGGGGGTGGGGCGGCCGAAGCACGCCTCGACGAAGATTTTGTTGCCCATTAGTGTTTGCCGCCTTTGTGCATAAAATAGAGCCCAAGCGAAAGGGCGAGGATCGAGCCGGAAAATTCCAGAAGCTCCAGTGCGCCGTGGTAGTCGGTATGCAAGACACGCTTGAAAAAGCTGACAATCAGGACCATCAGGATCACTTTGGCGAGTTTGTCCTTAAGTTCGTCGAGAGAGTGGATCTCGAGGATCTTGGAGGCCGTGCTTTTCTGGGCGATGTCGATCTGGGAGATGAAGAGCTCATAGAGACCAAAACCAAAGATAAACATCACGATGGCCATCAGGTAGAGGTCGACCGCCCCAATCAGATCCCCCACCAGTGCCGAGTGAAAATCCTCGACATGTGCACCGCCAAAGTAGTTGCCAAACACCATGCCGGCAACATGCCAGATGTCAATACTGGCGACAACAAACAGCGCCATCCCCCCCAGCATACTGAAGACCACTGCCAGCAGCACAAAGAAGCGGGTATTCCAGAGGATCCCCTCAAAGAGTTTTTCATACCAGGGCTGAAAGGCCTGGTCGATGGTGCGATGCTCTTGCGGTGTATGGGTCTCTTCCATGATTATATTGCCTCCATTTGAATCCATTTTTCGGCGATACGTACCGCATTGGTCGCTGCACCCACACGGATCTGGTCAGCCACAACCCACAGGTGCAGGATGTTGGGAGCGTAGATGTCCTTGCGGATGCGGCCGACGAAAGTGGTATCGGTGTCGGTGGCCACAATCGGCATGGGGTAGAGGGCATTGGGCAGATCGTCCATCACTTCGACATTGGGAAATTCGCTGAGCGCCAGACGCACACGATCAAGATCGAGATCAATCCCCTCATCGAAGGTCACGGTCACTGCCTCGGAGTGGCTGCGCAGCACGGGGACCCGCACGCATGTCGCACTCACGGCGATGTCGGCGTGGAGGATCTTGTTGGTCTCAAGGACCATTTTCATCTCCTCTTTGGTGTAGCCGTTTGGCTGGGGGACATCGATGTGCGGGATGACATTCAGCGCAATCTGATGCTGGAAGGCCTCGATCCGGCTTTCGTCGAGTTTAAACGCGAAAAAATCCTGCATCTGCTGTACCAGCTCTTCCATACCCTTCTTCCCCGCGCCGCTGGTGGCCTGATAAGTGGCCACATCGACTCGCGCGATCCCGCCGTAGAGGTCGTAGAGGGGTTTGAGGGCGAGCACCATCTGGATGGTGGAGCAGTTGGGATTGGCGATGATGCCCCGCTCGCGCCAGGCGGCGATGTCTTCGGGGTTGACCTCGGGGACGACGAGAGGGATCTCAGGATCCATTCGGAAATGGGAGGTGTTGTCGATCACGACCGCCCCGGCCTCGACGGCATAGCGGGCGAACCGCTCAGAGATGCTGCCACCGGCACTGAAAAAAGCGATGTCGATGTCGCGTCCGTCAAAAACAGTCTCGGTGAGCTCCTCTATTTTGTAGTTTTTGCCACAGCATTCGATGGTCTCACCGGCGCTGTTGGCGCTGGCCAGAGGGAGGATGGAAGCGACGGGAAAATCGTGTTCTTCCAGCACACGGAAGATCTCTTCGCCGACAGCGCCGCTGGCACCGACGACGGCTATGTTGTATCGTTGACTCATGTGGGGTTCCTCTTTTGTTGTATTAGAGCAGGTCGGGTTCGATGTCCTCTTCGGGTTTCTCTTCTTTGGGTGCTTTGGCGATGGAGACGACTTTGTCTTTGCCGTCGACATTGACCACTTTGACGCCGGAGGTATTGCGGCCGGCTTTGCGGATCGTTTGCATGTCCACCCGGATCATCTTGCCGATGCTTGTCAGGCACATGAGGTCTTTGTCCTCTTCGACAAAGACCACGCCGACCACATCACCGGTTTTGGGAGTAAGCTTCATGGCGATCACCCCTTTGCCGGCACGGTTTTGTTCGCGGTACTCTGCGGCCGTGGTGCGCTTGCCCAGTCCTTTTTCGCTGACGATAAGGATCTCATCCTCTTCGTTCTCGATCGTAGTAGCGCCGCAGACATGGTCGCCGTCGATCTTGAATTTGATGGCGGTGACTCCGCGGGCGACTCGACCGATCTGGCGGGCATCCTCGACTTTGAATCGGATGCATTGCCCCTTTTTGGTCGCGACAAAGAGCCATTGGGTCTGGGGGAGGACGATTTTGGCTTCTATGATCTCATCGTCATCGTCGAGATTGATGGCACGGACCCCGTTGGAGCGGATGTTGGCGTATTCGTTCAGCGCGGTGCGTTTGACGATGCCGTTGCGGGTGAAAAAGACCAGACTTTTGGCCTCATCGAAGTCGCTCGTGGGAATGATCGACATGATCTTCTCGTCTTTTTGGAGGTTGATCAGGTTGACCACCGCTTTCCCTTTGGCGGCGCGGGAACCTTCGGGGATACGGTAGACCTTGAGCCAGTAGAGTTGACCGCGATCTGTGACAAACATCAGCGTATCGTGGGTGTTGGAGACAAAGAACTTCTCGATGAAATCATCTTCGTAGGTGGTGACAGCGATTTTGCCCTTGCCCCCTCGGCGCTGTTTCTCGTACTGTTTGACCGGAACCCGCTTGATGTAGCCCCGATGGGTGATGGTGACCACCATCGGCTCGTTGGGAATAAGGTCTTCGATGTCAATGTCATCGTAGTCATCCACGATTTCGGTGCGGCGCTCTTCGCTGAAGGTAGCCTTGACCTCGGCCAGCTCTTCGCGGATGATCTCGATGATCTTGGCTTCGCTTTTGAGGATCCCCTCAAGCCGGGCAATGGTCTTGAGCAGTTCGGCGAGCTCGTTCTCGATCTTTTCGATCTCCAGACCCGTCAGACGGCGCAGGCGCATCTCGAGGATCGCTTTGGCCTGAATCTCACTGAGAGAAAAGCGGCTCATGAGGTTGTCGCGGGCTTCGGTGTCGTCGTTGCTGGCGCGGATGATCCTGATCACCTCGTCGATGTTGTCTACGGCGATCTTGAGCCCTTCGAGGATGTGGGCGCGCGCGCGGGCTTTTTCAAGCTCGAAGATGGTGCGGCGGATGATGACTGTCTTGCGGTGGTTGACAAACAGATCAAGCATCTCCCCGAGGGTAAAGATCTTGGGTTCTTTGTTGACAATGGCAAGCATGATGATCCCGAACGTTGTCTGCATCTGGGTCGATTTGAAGAGGTTGTTGAGCACAATTTCGCTCATGGCATCACGCTTGAGCTCGATGACGACCCGGATCCCTTCGCGGTCGGACTCGTCCCGGATCTCGCTGATGCCGTCGATCTGCTTGTCGCGTACCAGCTGGGCGATGTTTTCGATCAGGCGGGCCTTGTTGACCTGGTAGGGGAGTTCATCGATGATGATCACCTCTTTGTTTTTGTTTTGTTCGATGTGGGTTTTGGCACGGACTTTGACCCGTCCCCGTCCGGTATTGTAGGCATCAATGATCCCCTTTTTGCCGAAGATCACACCTCCGGTGGGAAAATCAGGCCCTTTGAGCGCGGTCATCATCTCCTCGACAGTTGCTTCGGGATTGTCGAGGCGGATGGTGATCGCGTCGATCAGCTCATCGAGGCGGTGGGGCGGGATATTGGTCGCCATCCCCACGGCAATTCCGGCCGAGCCGTTGAGGAGCAGATTGGGCACTCGGCTGGGGAGGACATCGGGCTCACTCATGCTGTCGTCGTAGTTGGGGACGTAGTCGACGGTATCCTTGTCAAGATCGGCAAGCAGTTCCTCGGAGAGCTTGGTCATGCGGGCTTCGGTATAACGCATCGCTGCGGCGTTGTCGCCATCAATGGAGCCGAAGTTCCCCTGGCCGTCCACCAGCGGGATCCGCATCGAGAAGTCCTGCGCCATCCGCACCAGTGCGTCGTACACGGCGTTGTCGCCGTGGGGGTGGTATTTACCGATGACATCCCCGACGATGCGGGCAGATTTTTTGTAAGCGGCCCGGTGGCTGAGGTTGAGTTCGTTCATCGCGTAGAGGATGCGGCGATGGACAGGCTTGAGTCCGTCGCGGGCATCGGGGAGGGCTCGGCCGATGATGACGCTCATTGAGTAGTCGAGATAGCTTCCCCGGATACTGTCCTCGATCAATACCTGCTCTACATTGTCGTTGTCGAAAAGATCACTCATGTCACTTCCTTGGGTGTGTGCGCATTTGGAGACGCGCGTTAAAATAAGGGGGATTATAGCCAAAAGAAGTAAAAAGTAAAAAGCAAAAAGCACAATTGATGTGCCAAATCACGATTTTTAGGGTATGTGAAATAGGGTGCGCAATGGCCCGGAAAATCCCCGCTGTGTCAACACACCCGGACGACCGGGTCAGGCATGGGCCGGTTTGTCGATGATTTTGCGGATCGCGGCGGAGCAGAGGGTCAGCCCGAAGGCACCGGTGACACCGACAAATGAACCTTTTGCTTCGCCCCGGACGGTTTCGGGGGAGAAGACGACAGTGAAGTTGCGGTCGAACTTCGCACGTTTAAGTTCATTGCGGATCTTGCGGGCCATCGGATCCCCCTGGCTGCGCCATATGGAGGTGGTCCTGATCTGTGTCGGATCGATCCGTCGGGCCGAGCCCAGCGACATAATGAGCTTTTTGTACTCACGGCGTGCAAGCTCGATCTTGACCCGGGTTGTGTCGACAGCATCGAGAATGAGATCGTACGGGGCAAAATCAAACTCCGCTACCCAGCTTCTGTCGAGTTGCCGGTCGATTGTGATGATGCCCGGATAAAGGGCTGCGAGGTGTTCGCTCTTGCGTCGGCCGACCGCTTCGGAGCCGATCTGACGGTTCTGGTTGGTCTCATCATAGGTGTCGTGGTCAATCACGGTGATGCGGCCTACGCCGCTGCGGTAGAGACAGTCAAGTGCAAAACTGCCGACTCCGCCGGCTCCCAGCAAAAGAACATGGGCATCCCGGATCCGGGCGAAGTCTGCATCCCCAAACAATTTGCGGCAACGGTCGAATCTCACGAGAGCCACTCCCTTAACGGAGCGATCGCCGCGTGGGCAGTCATGTCCAGCTGCACCGGTGTGAGGGAGACATAGCCCTGTTCGATCGCTTCAAAATCGGTCACGTTTTCCCCCTTGTCCGGAATCCAGTCAAAACGCGGCAGGCCGATCCAGTAGTACTCGATCCCTCGGGGGTTGCGATGAACGTCGGCATTGTTGGCATAAGCCCGGCGGCCGGCGCGGGTGATACGGAGTCCTTGGCATTGGTCCGGAAGGATGGGGGGGATGTTGACGTTGAGGAAATGGCGCGGCGGGAGGGGAAAGCCCTCTGTGAGGATTCGACGGGCCAGGGGGACGACGGTCGCACGGGCGAGGGTGTAGTCCAACGCCTCACAGCCGTTGTCACACACTTGCGAGATTGCCAGAGCAGGGATCCCCTGGAGCACCGCCTCCATCGCTGCGGCGGCGGTCCCGGAGTAGGTGATGTCCTCCCCCATGTTGGCCCCTTTGTTGATCCCGGAGATTACCAGATCGGGGCGATGGTGCTCGTCGTAGAGCTTGTTCAGCGCCAGAAAAACGCAATCGGTCGGGGTGCCGTCGTCGAGTTTGAAAAAGTCATCCGCCACTTCGATGAAGCGCAGCGGTCGGGTGAGGGTCAGTGAATGGCCGCTGGCCGATTTCTCAAGGGTGGGAGCGACGATCGTCACCCGGCCCAACGGCCGGAGCGCTTCGGCCAGTGCGTGCAGTCCGGGGGAGTCAAACCCGTCGTCATTGGTAATAAGGATGCGTTTCATGGGGCTCCTTGTGCCAAAACAATTTTCGCTATAATACCCCAAAAATACCAACAAGGACTTGTCCGTGCAAAAAGAACCGATGCTGGAAGCAAGCTACAGGAAGCTTACCCATGAACTGGAAAATCTCAAAACGGTCGAGCGGGCCGCCATCGCCAAAGCGATCGACGAAGCCCGTGCGCTGGGGGATCTCAAGGAGAATGCCGAGTACCATGCCGCCAAAGAGAAGCAAGGCCACATTGAGGCGCGCATCATTGAGCTGACCGATCTGACGGGTCGGGCACAGGTGATCGATCCGAGTACACTGCCGCATGAACGGGTGAGCTTCGGCTCAACAGTCGTGCTGGTCGATCAGGCAACCGATGAGGAGGTAACCTACACGCTGGTGGGCTCTCAAGAGTCCGATCCCACGCGCGGACGGATCTCATTGCAATCCCCCATGGCGCGTGCCCTGCTGGGCAAAGAGGAGGGCGATGAGGTAGAGCTCCAACTCCCCGGCGGCAAAAAAATCTATGATATCGAAGAGATAAAGTTTGTCGAGATAGAAGTTTGAGAAATGAGAGAACAAAATGGAAAATAAAAAGATACATGTCGGCGTGATAGGAGCCAGCGGCTATACCGGTCTGGAGCTTGTGAAACTGCTGATGGCGCACCCCTCTTTTTCGATAGGATATTTGGCTGCAAGCGAGGGGAATACCGAGATGGCATCTCTTTATCCATCGCTTGAAGGTGTAGTAGAAAAGTACGTAGAAACGGTCGATATTGATGCGATTGTAAATAAGTGTGAACTTGTTTTTCTGGCCCTTCCGCACAAGGCTTCAATGGAAATTGCCAGCCAACTTATATCAAAAAATATCAAAGTCGTAGATCTCTCAGCGGACTACCGTCTTGAGCAGGATATTTATGAGGCCAACTATACCAAACATCTCGATCCGGATAATCTGCCCAGCGCGGTCTATGCGCTTATCGAATATTATCGGGACGATCTGCGCAAGACTTCTTTGGCCGCCGGTCCGGGATGCTATCCCACCGCAACACTTTTGGGGTTGCTGCCGCTGATTCCGTATATCGATACGGAGGCTCCCATTTTTATCGATGCCA
>CAYSQV010000046.1:0-8527 GCA_964433295.1 uncultured Nitratifractor sp.
GTTTTGGGGCAGGTTATCCCCTGCCCGGGGCGCGCGCTTTCATAACATCACAGAAATACTTCTCCGAAGCTTCAAAAGCGGGGATTTCCACCCTTTGGCCCTCCCCATGCTCACTGCTGACCCCTTCAGCTGCTTCCAGATCTTTTAATCCATGTCCAGTTATGTAGCAGACCACAATATCGCTATTCCGTAACAGGCGGCGGTCAGCAGCCTCGAGCAGTGCTGCCACTGAAGCCACACCAGCTGGTTCAGCAAAAATTCCTTCCCGGGATGCTAGCAGCCACTGTGCCTCTCCTATTCGCTCATGCACCATACCGAGATACTGCCCTCCCGAGCGCTGGATGCTTTCCAATGCCCATTTGCCATCCAACGGAACGTAGAACTGCTGAGGATCAAGCCTGGAGTCCCCGATCCTGTCTATTGGCATATGCTGTACACCACTGTATTGAGCACCATATAATCGAGGAAGAGAGTCAATCAGTCTCACACTGTAAAGTTCTTGGAATCCCTTCCATGTACCCCCGCACAACCCACCACCCCCTATTGGAAGGAACACCTTATTTGGAACCTGTCCCAATTGGATAACCACTTCAAAGGCAATCGTTTTGGCGCCTTCTACTACCAACGGGTTGACACACCGTGCGGTTACCATAGGGACCATGCAATGGGCGAGACAAAACTCTTGCATTTGCGTGTAGGCTGCATAATATGCCAACATATCCCCGCTCGCCTTTGGATCAGGCAACAAGAACAACCTAGCCCCGTAAATCTGGATTTGGTGAAGCTTAGATGCAGGTACCTCCCGAGAAGCCCAGACGTTGGCCTGCGCTCCTGCCTTGGCACAATAAGCGGCGAGCGCTACGCCAGCGTTCCCCGACGAAGCAATCCCGAAGGCCCTGTGGCCCCACTCAATGGCCTTACAAAAAGCTATTGCGATCTGCCTATCTTTAAATGATCCCGTAGGGTTGCACAGTTCTAGCTTAAAGTAAAGCTCTTTGAGCCCTAGCAACCTCCCCAAGTAACGGGACTTCACCAGTGGAGTATTTCCCTCGCCCAATGTTACAACGGTCGACGATGCTATAGGTGGTAATAAAGGAGTAAAGCGCTCCCAAAGTGTCTTTCCTGTTCCCCATGTTTCCTGCCAATCATGCCTTTGAGCCAGTCCCTTGTAATCATAGAGAAGGGCCAGCTCCCCACTACAGCGAGGGCATCGATATAGTTCTTTAAAGTCCTCTTCGTGTCCACAATTAACACACCGCCAAACGGGGCCTTCCATCGATACCTCCTATTTGGGCACCCATCCCTTTAGCTTCTCCACCAAAAGATCCGCATGGTTAGGCCATCGCGGATACCGTCCTCGAATCATCTTCTTTTGTTCATCAGGAAGATCAAGGATCCTTCGGATCGCTTCAGCAACGATTTCGGCCTGTTCAACAGTCACATTGCAGGGATCCAGGAAGAAGAAACCCTCGTCGATCACATGGTGGTCCCGCACAATGATAGGTGGATCTCCTGCCGCCAGCTCCGCGGAGACCTCAAACGCTGTTAGCCCAACCACCTCTGGATCCACCTTCACCTTGACTCGCCGAATAGGGTTACCTGTAGGGTCTGGCTCTACTGTAACTGCTAGGCCCGGTATGTCTTTCAGGCCTTCTACAAACTTGTCTATGATGCGCTCCTGCTCAGCCTGCACGGCCTTGTGATCCAAGCGTTCCCATCGTTCTAAGGCAGCCATTACCCCCACTATCCCTTCCTTTCCCACCTTCATCGCCCGACCAATGCCGTGGTATTGATGGAACAGACAAGCCTCCACTAAGTCCTTACGCCCTGCGACGATTCCAGAAGTAGGCCCAGCTAGGAACTTGTGCCCGCTGAAACAAACCAAATCCGCCCCGCGCTCTAGGAAACTCGACATATTGCTTTCTGAAGCTGCATCCACGATGACCGGAATTCCGTGGGCATGTGCTATCCGGCAAAACTCCTCTAAAGAGATTAGCCCATATTGCACTGTATGATGAGACACCACATACAACGCTGCCGCTGTGTTCTCGTTGATCGCTCCTTCCAGTTGATACGTCCCGGCACGGGTGGCATCGCCGATCTCCACCACTTTGGCCCCGGTCAGGCGCACCATCTGTGGCACCGAAGCCCCAAACCATACAACGTGCCCTTTTTGAATAATCACCTCGTTTTT
Organism: uncultured Nitratifractor sp.; assembly: GCA_964433295.1. Classification (GTDB taxonomy): domain Bacteria; phylum Campylobacterota; class Campylobacteria; order Campylobacterales; family Sulfurovaceae; genus S017-3. Next base: position 2,195 of record CAYSQV010000046.1, read on the forward strand.
GAGTCCAGTGGTGTCAGGAAGCTGTTCAACCTTGGCGAGGTCCGCCCCGGTCATGCAGGCAGCCACACTGATAGCGATACCTGCTGCCGCGCATGAAGTCACACATCCAGCCTCAGCACCGATGACACGGCGGATGACGCGGCACGCCTGCTGCTGAAGGCGGACCATGTCCACAAAGCGCGGCAGCACGTCAGCCATGGCCTCGATCACTTCGGGCGGAACCGAGGAAGAACCCAAGGCCGTCATTGTTCCAGATACGTTGATCACTTCTTTGAGGTCATATCTTTTAACTTCGTTCATCCTGTTCCCTCCTTCGGCCGTCTATCCACAAGAACCCGGCCCGCTCTCATCACCCAAACCACTTCTTTCAAGGACCGAATGTCCTTTATCGGATTCCCTAGGCACGCTATCAGATCGGCGTCTTTCCCTGGCTCAATAGTCCCAACCTCGTCCTCGATCCCCAAAGCACGAGCCGCATTATAAGTTGCAGCTTGCAGAGCTTGAGTGGGAGCAAACCCCGCTTGGACCATGAGTTGAAGCTCCAGATATGTTTCATCAAACGGAGTTAGCGTGACCCCTGCATCCGTCCCTACCACCATAGGAATGCCAAAATCAGCCAACTGAGCAAAATGCTCGAACATCATTCGCTCTTGCTCCAAGAGAAATTTCTCGCTAAGAGATAAGCCGTCTTTATCCCTGATAGAATCCAATTTATGGTATCCCGCTGAAAGACACGGTGCAACATAGCACCCTTGATCAGATACAATTTTTGCCGCTTGAATATCAAACTGCCTTGCCAGCCGTCCGTCGCGTAACCGTACAAAGAAGGCACAGTGTTCGAGGCACTGGACCCCTGCCCGAGCCGCGGCCACAATGCCGGGAGCAGACAAACAATGTGCCGCGGTGACTAGCCCAACCTGGCGGGCCTCAGCCACTGCAGTGCATAACTCTCCCAGGGTATATGCCGCCAATTCTGGTAGTGTGCCCGGGGTCATCTGCCCCCCAGTAGCAATTATTTTGAGTGAATCCACGCCTTTCTTGGCCCGGAGACGAACAGCCGCTCTAATCTGGTTATCTCCATCCGCCTCTCCGCCCAACCAGTGCAGATGCCCTCCTGTAGGCGTAATGGGAGGACCAGAGACAAGGATCCGAGGCAAGGCGAAACGCTTCTGGAATTCCTCCTGTTTTAGGGCCACCAGCCCGTATCCTCGTGAGCCACAATCGCGTATCGTGGTTACACCGCTTTGTAAAAGCACCTGGGCGTTAGCTACAGCACGAAGCAGGAGTGTGGCATCGTCCTCTTTCACGTAATCCTCTAGTGGATCCTTGCCGCCGCTGAAGGTCAAATGGACGTGCGTGTTGATCAAGCCTGGCAGGAGATAACAGTTTTCCAGCCGAACAAGCCTGTAGGGCTTGGGGATACACGAAATGATATTAGAAGGCTCCCCTATCTTTAGAATCTTCCCGTCCTCAATAGCAACGGCTCCGGGGCTCAGCCCATCCTGGCGTGGTATCCCAGTCCACAGACCACGCGCTACTACAATTATGCGTCCGCCCACGCAGTGCCTCCCCTCCCCATTCAAGCCTGGACGTGTCGCCGCTTAGGATCGAGAATCTCTCGTAATCCGTCACCCATTAAGTTAAGCATAAGGACGCAAACCATAATAGCCCCCCCAGGGAAGAAAACCATCCAAGGAGCCACCTGCATGACAGGACGCGCATCCCCAATGATGTTCCCCCAACTGGGGGTCGGGGGCTGAATACCTACTCCGACGAAGCTCAAACCGGCTTCCCCCAAGATGGCATAGGCAAATATGAAGGTCTGTTGGACGATAAGAGCAGGGATTGCCCCCGGCAATACATGACGGATGAGAATCCTCATCGTAGGGGCCCCCAAAGCACGAGCAGCTTCGACATAGGTGGCCTCACGGATCGCTAGAACTGCACTGCGAACTACCCGCGCTGTGCGCGGGCTATAAGCAAGAGACAACGCCACCACTACATTAAATTCGCTAGAACCCAAAGAGGCCATGATAGCCAGAGCCAAAAGCAAAGAGGGGAAAGACATCAATATATCCATCAGCCGCATCAGAACAAAGTCCACACGAGCACTGTACCCAGATATCAAACCCACGAATGCTCCAGCCACTGCAGTCAACATCATCGTGGCCGCTCCTACAGCCAAACTTATGCGTCCTCCGTGAAGAACACGTATAAGCAGATCCCGCCCTAAATCATCGGTCCCAAACGGATGTTCCAGACTAGGCGGCGATAAGATTACAGAATAGTCCATTGCAGTGGGATCACGGGGAACAACAAGCGGACCGATCGTAACCACGGCCAAAAGGCCAAGAAAGCCCAAGGCCCCCAACCGCAACGAGAGACTCTTCCTCAAGAACCTTCTTAAGGCTGCTAATCTATTCATACTTGATCCTCGGATCTAAGTAAGCGTAAGCTATATCTACAAAAAGGTTTACCAAAAGCACGGCAGTAGAGACTACCAAGAGAACCCCCTGAACGACTGGATAGTCGCGACGTTTCACCGCTGCGATGACAAGGCTTCCTATGCCAGGAAGTCTAAAAACCACTTCAGTGATAAACGCCCCTCCTAATAGCAAGGCAAATGATAGCCCTATCACCGTAACAATAGGTAACAGTGCATTTCGTAGCGCATGTTTCCATACGATAACTCGTTCGTTGAGCCCCTTGGCCCGAGCCGTCCGCACGAAATCGCTGGTCAACACCTCAAGCATCGCGGATCGCGTCATGCGTGCAATAAGTGCAGATTGCATAAAACCTAAGGAAAAAGCCGGCATCAAGATATGGAGAAGCGCATCAGCAAAATCGCTGCCAAAGGCAACATAGCCTCCACTAGGAAGCCAATCCAAAACCACAGCGAATACATAGACTAATCCCAATCCCATTAGGAACTCGGGTATGGAAAGACCCAAAAGTGAGATCCCCATAGCAAAGGTATCCCAAACCGTATTGGGCCGAAGTGAAGCCCAGATGCCCAACGGCAAGCCGATACATACCGCGATAAGCATGGCACTGAAGGCCAACGCAAGAGTCACGGGAACTCTTTCCCAAATTGCAACAGCCACCGGCCTTCCCAAAAAAAACGAATCTCCAAGATTTCCTCGGAACACGCCGGCATACCAATTGCCTAGCTGCACAATCAGTGGTTTATCCAGTCCTAAACGTTGTCGTACTACTTCTAGCCCTTTCAACGTCGCCTCTTGTCCCAACATAACTGCTGCGGGGTCCCCTGGAGTTAAGTGGATGATGAGAAAGGCCATAAGCCCAACCAGAAGCCAGGTTGGGAAAAGTCCGAGTAGCCGACGAAAGATGTACGATATCATCGTATCTTAAAAAGGGGAGGGGACGGGATCGTCCCCTCCCCTTTCTCGTCTTTTTTTACTCCTTCCAACAATTCCAGAAGCGGGGTGTCACATAGAAAGGAGTATACCCCTGTAGTTTGGCAGTCGTTCCTTCCAACGTGAAGAAGTCGCCAATCCGAATTACGGCGACATCCTCCCAAACGATTTGCTGAAGCTCGCGGTACAGCGCTTGACGTTCTTCGACCGGGCGATCTCTAGATAACTCCTCAAGCAGATCATCCACTCGAGGGTTACAATACATGTAAGCATATGGTGCACCACACTTAAGACTGTTGTAGAGTTGGATGGGGTCAAGCCGTGGGGACCATCCCGTTTGATTGATGTGCCATCCTTTCTGGGTCAAAGCGCGCTGAATCTGAGAAGGCCAATCTGAGAACTCAACCACGACATTAATACCTGCTTGCTGAAGTTGTGATGCCACCGCCAGAGTGCATTTGTACATCCAGTCATAGTCACGATTGGAAAGGAAGATGATCGGTTCGTAGTTATACCCCGCTTGCTCCAACAACCTGCGGACCTCGTCTAGATCTTTGTGATTGTATAGAGAAGCTCCTGCTTCGTTGTGCCACACAGATTGTTCAGGGAAGAAAAAGCTAGGCTGGAGGCGGTAAAATTCTGGGTTCCCAAAGGTTACAGCGCGTAGCACATCTTCCATGTTAAGTGCAGCTACCAATGCCCGACGGAAATAGACGTTGTCCATTGGCGGCTCTGACTGGTTTAGTTCTAGAACGAGGGCCCATCGTGGCTTAAGAATGTACGGGGTGACGTCAGGATTTTCGACCAACTGCTTATAAGCAGTAATCGGAAGCGCTTCTGCGTAGTCGAACTCGCCTGTTAGCAACCCAGCCAGGCGTGCCGCTTGCTCAACCACTGGCACAAATTGGATCTCGTCGAAATATGGGATTCGATACCCACCGAATCCTGACGGTCCGTCAAAGCGTGCGTCAGGTACGTATTCGTCAAAGCGAACCAAGCGAACGTAAACATCGGGACGCCACTCAGCAAATTTGTATGGCCCTGTTCCGATGAGCTCTTCGCCGCGGATCTCAGACTCCCGTCCCCGAACAATCTCGGCGGGGTAGATGGCTAGCCAAGGATTCGGGATCGCTAGTGCCACCAGCAGCAAAGTGGGCTCTTTCACTCTGATTTCAACCGTCAACGGGTCGACAATTCTAATCTCCTTGATTGCTTCAAGGCGTGCCCCTCCTGGAGAGTACGCAATATATCGTTTGATCGAAGCTACGACATCCTCGGATGTAAGTTCCTTGCCATTGTGAAACTTTACCCCTGGCCGGAGGTGGAAAGTATAAACCAATCCGTCGTCGCTCAGTTCCCAACTCTCTGCCAGTTGAGGGATTATCTCATAGTGCTCACCAAATGTAACTAGGGTCTCAAACATGTATATCGCAATTTGCCGGACAACCGTGTTTGTACTCAGATGGGCATCCAAAGTAGGGGGATTCGTCTGCATGGCAGCCTTAAAAACGCCCCCGTATTGCGGTTCACCCGCGATTGCTAGCACGGCAAAGAGAACTAACAATGTTAGAGAAGTAAGGAAACTTTTTTTCATCTCAACCCTCCTTTTGTTTTTAAGGTTACCTCGCTCATATCGAATATAGACCACGCTTTTCTGCCAGAAAGTCTCACCTCCTCTCACTTTAGACGTCAGTTAACACCGGACTAACCTCAACAAACAAACCATCGACTTGCGTTATCCACACTTGACTCGCACCACCATTTCCACTTCGACAGGTATATTCCCCGGAAGATTTGAACTCCCCAAGGCTGCTCGGGCGTGCCGCCCACGCTCGCCGAACAACTTCACCAAGAGCTCCGACGCACCATTGATCACCTTCGGTTGGTCATGAAAGTCAGGAGCAGAATTTACAAATCCTCGCACCTGCACGATCTCTTCCACCGCGTCCAGGGAGCCAACGAGAGACTTCACCGCCGCAAGACAGTTCAAAGCACAGAGCTGGGCTGCCTTGTAAGCATCCTCAGGAGACACCTCGGCCCCCACCCTACCCACATAAATCGGCTTCCCATCCCGAATAGGACCTTGGCCAGAAACGTACACGAGATCCCCTACCCGCTTTGCCGGCACATACTCTGCCACCGGCTTCGGTACCTCCGGTAGCTCTAACCCCAGCTCTTTCAGCCGCACCTCTGTATTCATAAATAGCCTCTGGATTTAGCTATTCACAAACTTTTTTTGCTCAACTACAAGTATAGTCCTCTCCCCGTAGCAAGTCAAGACCTACCTCCCTAAGTCCTGAAGACAAAGCACAAAGAACGTCGTCGATTGCTTCCTGGGTAGCGGTCGGTCCCATGTGGCCGATCCGGAACACCCTGCCCTTAAGCTCGCCCAGGCTTCCAGCAAGGAGCAGCCCATGTCGGTCCCGTAGATAGGCAAGAAGTTCGCTTGCCTTTCCATTAGGAGCAACCACCGAGGTCACCCCATGGGAAGCAATCTCATCCGGCGCGAAGAGCTTCAAACCAAGCTTTCGCAGCCCCTCACGAAGGTACTCCGCAACCTCCCGATGTCGTCTCCATCGAGCTTCAAGGCCCTCGGCCAAGATCCTCTCAACCCCGACCCGCAGCGCCCGTACGTTGTTCACCGCATGGGTGATTGGGTGGGGATGCCAGCCCCCCATTTCTCTTGGTATCCCCGCCACACCCGAAGGTTCAGGTACCAACCAGACCTGCTAGTCCCCTCGATCACCTCCCAGGCCCCGGGCGCCACAGCCACCAGGGCCAGCCCCGGCGGTGACTCGAGCCCTTTCTGGGAAGCCGAAACGCAGATTCCGATCCCCCAAGCGTCCATCTCAAGGGGCTCGATGGCTAAGGAGGAGATGGCGTCCACTATGAGTAAGACCCCATGACGTTGACACAGCTCGGCCAGCTCTTGAACAGGGTTGAGCACCCCGGTGGA
>CAYSQV010000047.1:0-8386 GCA_964433295.1 uncultured Nitratifractor sp.
AGGGAATGGATTTTCAAGCATTCAAGCAAGATGCCAAAACGGTCAGCGCATGCATCCGTGAAATTGAAGTGATTGGAGAAGCAACCAAGCAAATCCCCAGGGAGATTACCGGGGCTTTCGATGATTTGCCCTGGTCGCTTATGGCAAAAATGCGCGACAAACTGATCCATTGGTATTACGAAGTTGATGAAGAGATCGTATGGAAAGTCGCTACGGACAAACTTCCCCAGATCCGTACTCGGATCGATACCATTATCGAAGATCTGACACCATGAACCGATCACTCCTTACCCTTTTTACCCTCCTCCTGTTCGCCCTGCCGCTGAGTGCGCGCATTGACTACAGCCATACCGCCGCGGGCAAAGCCTTCGCCCAGAAAATGCACCGCAAGTACAATATGGATACGGCGTACATCCTCAAGCTGCTGCACCAGGCCAAACACCAGTCCGAGACACTGGCACGTTATCAGGGCAAACACAAAGTGGGCACCACCGATTTCAGCTGGCACCGGTACAAGTCAAAGATCCTCATCCCTGAGAGCGTCGCCCTGGGCAGGCAGTTCATGAAAAAGTACAAGCGGTGGCTCACCAAAGCCTCCCGCCGTTACGGTGTCTCGCCGGAGATCATCACCGCCTTTATCCGGGTAGAGACAAAGTTCGGTATGTACGGCAGCGAATACCCGGTCTGGGACAGCCTCGTGACGCTGGCGTTCAATCCCAACCGCAAGCAGAAATTTTTCCGGGGAGAACTGGAGAAGCTGCTGGTACTGGCCCGCCGCAACCACCTCGATGTCCGCCGCCTTCGCGGCTCGTTCGCCGGGGCGATGGGATGCGTGCAGCAAGTACCGTCCATTCAACTGCGCTACGGGATCGACCTCAACGGCGACGACCGCAAGGATCCGGGAGACATGCGCGACTGCATCGGCTCGATCGCCTACTTCCTCCACACAAACGGCTGGAAGGAGAGCCGCCCCACCCTCGTCCCCGCCCGCCACAAAGGAGAAGGTTTTCGCACGCTGCGCAGCGGCTACCGCAGCCTCTACCCGCTATCGACCCTGCGCAAGTACGGCATCACCCCTTCCCGCCCTTTTCCCGGGACCAAAGCCTACTACATCCGAATGAAAGACGGGAAAAAGTGGGATCTCTACCTCGGCGACCGCAACTACCGCATCATCACCCTCTACAACGCCTCCAAACGCTACGCGGTCACCATTGCGCTGTATGCGCAGGCGTTGAAAAGGTAGGGTGCGCCTGCCAACACACCCATGTCAGAACAGCGTCGGCTCGTCGATCTGTTTGATCCGAAAGGTCGTGCGATGGATGGGGGAGCGACCGTGTGCGATGATTGCCTCGATGTGGGCTTTGGTGCCATAGCCTTTGTGTTTCTCGAAGCCATACTCAGGGTACTGTTCCGCCAGCTTGACGATCTCCCGATCCCGTGTGACCTTGGCAAGGATACTTGCCGCGGCCACTTCGGGGATCTGGGCATCGGCCTTGACCATCGTCTCCAGATCCGACACGCCGAAGGTGCTGTTGCCGTCGTACAGGTACGCCACCTCATCTCCGAAATGCTTTTGAATAGAATGCAGCCCACGACGCAGACACTCCGAAATCCCCAGTTCATCCACGTCAACAGAGGAGAAAGAGACGATGTGGCATCGGGCCTGCTCGAGGATAATGGGGAAAAGCGCCTCCCGCCGCTTTTCGGTGAGCTGCTTGGAATCATCCAGCCCATCGATCGGCCGCTCAAGAACCACCCCGGCGATCACCAGCGAACCGGCCAGCGGCCCCCGGCCTGCCTCATCAATGCCGCAGAGAGATGTTTTTGATCTTTTTGTCACGTTCCTGCTCCTGTTAACCACCCGTTTACCAACCATTGGTCAAAGGTTAATACCTGGCCGTTATACTGTCATTATCAGAAGGTTGGGCTTGACCTTCTATCCTTGTTTTTTGCTTGCACTTTTCACAAAAAGAGTTTTTCCTTTGTTTACACTCCTTGTTTCTCTTTTTGTGACCCTTTTTTCTCCAAATATTCTACCATATTCATCTGACCCAGTATCCGTGCATATTCGATGGCGGTCGTCCCCCGCTTGTCCGTATCCTCCAACGACGCACCTCGTTCCAAAAGGAATTCGGCCATCTCAATGTCCCCAAAACTCGCTGCCAGCATCAGCGGAGTCAATCCGCTGCGCCGCCGGGTGGTGGTGAGGCTTACCCCCGCATCGATGCACGCTTCGATGATGTCATGACGGCGATTTTTGATGGCAACATCAAGGGCGCTGAGCCCTTCACGATTGGTCCAGGTCAGATCTAGCCCGTGCGCGACCAGCAGATCGATCGCCTCACGCGAAACGCCGTGCCCAATCGCCCAAAAAAGCAAAGGAACCTCATCGGGCTCATCCATGTCGTACTCATCGCATACTACTTCCGCATCGTTCAGATCAAGAGAAGATTGGGCAAGAAGTTTGCGTACGTGCACCAGGCTGTCCCGGCGCAGCGCTTCGAGCAGTTCGGCAGGAGAATGCATCGGCTCACTGTCCGCCAAAGGGATTGAGCCCGCCAAACATCCCCATAGCCTGAGACTTTTTGTTGTCTTCGGCCATTTTCAGAGCGTCGTTGATCGTACTGATGAGCAGCAGCTGGAGAGAGGTTTTGTCTTCGATGAGTGCATCGTCCAGCGTGATATCGATCACCTCGCCTGTGCCGTTGACCGTCACCGAGATCAAGCCGCCGCCCCCTTTGGCAGTGAGCTCGACCGCTTTGGCCTGCTCCTGCATCTGTTCGGCTTTTTTCTGGAAATCCCCGAACATCTCGGTCATCTTGGACATATCCATATCGCCGAACATTATTCGAGTCCTTCAAATGCCTGGGCGATGGCGTTGTCGTCATCGAGGATAACAATCTTCGGCCGATACGTTTCGGCCTCTTTTTCGTCCATCTGCGCGTAGGCAATGATGATGATCTTGTCCCCGACGTGCACTTTGCGGGCGGCAGCGCCGTTGAGGCATATCTCCCGTTTGCCCCGCTCCCCGGCAATGATGTAGGTGGAGAAACGCTCACCGTTGTTGACATTGACAATGTCGATCTTTTGGCCGATGCGCATACCGGATGCGTCAATCAGGTCCCGGTCGACGGTGATCGAGCCGACGTAGTTGAGATTGGCATCGGTCACGGTGGCACGATGAATCTTGCTGTGGAGCATGGTGATGGTCATGGGCAGGTCTCCCTCCGATAAAATCAGAATCTATTATATCACGATTGGACTAACGAATCGGGCGCGATCGGATCGCCCCACGCCTCATCGGGGATGACATACTCTTCGACCACCTGTCCGCCGACAATGTGTTCGTCGATAATCCGGTCAATCTTTTCTTTGGTGAGTTTCGTATACATCGTGTGTCCCGGCTCGACCAGCATCACCGGCCCGAACATACAACGTCCCAGGCAGCTTGTCTGGATCGGCAAAACGGTCTGAATGAGCCCTTTTTCCATCAGGCGCTGATTGAGATAGCCAAAAAGCTGCTGAGACTCGGGGTCGTTCTGGGTGACACAGCTGGGTTTTGGCATCCCCGGAGGGGCACTCTGCTGGCATTTGAAGATGTAAAAAGCGGGCTGAGGCACCCCGGTACTGACGGACATGGTCGCTCCTTGGTATTTGGGATAAAGGAGTAAATGACTCCTATTTACGGAATTTTAGCCAATTTACCTTAATATGCTTGATATTTGTCAATGGCCAAAAAGTATTTTTGGCCTATAATCATCCGAAAGATTCGCAGCGTTACAGGGGAGTTACATGCATTATCCGTCCTTTTACGATACGAGTGACCCGATAGAACTCTACGATCCCCTGGCCGATTTCCTCGGAGCCGCCGAAAACGGAGAGATCACCATCGACTATCTCGACTGCGTCAAGCTCGCCGGCCACTCCTGCCCCACCGTCGCCGGAGCCTATCTCATGGGGCGCGAAGGACTTGCCCGCCTCTATCCCGGCGAGCGTCCCCGTCGCAGCGAAATCCGGGTGGAACTCTCCGGGGCAGAGGACGAAGGCGTTGTCGGTGTCATCGGGCATGTCATCGGCTACATCGCCGGGGCCGGCGGTATCGGCGGCTTCAAAGGGATCGCCGGGCAATTCGCCCGCAACGACCGCCTCCGCTACGGGGTCTCCATAGACGGGGATGTCCGATTGAGCCGCCTTGACACCGGTGCTTCGGTCCTCCTGCGGTACGATCCCTCCGGTGTCCCGGGCCATCCCGACATGAAACCGCTCATGCAAAGAGCCCTCCGGGGAGACGCCTCCGCCGAAGAGACCCGGCGTTTCCGATCGCTGTGGCAAAGCCGGACACAGGCCATACTGACAGCGAAAAACACCACACCGTTTCTTACCATCACTCAAGGAAAACGATCATGATCATCTCCCATTACCTCACCAACGAACACCGCACCTGCGATACGCTCTTTGCCAAAGCCGAGGCCTCGGCCGCCGCGGGCGACTGGGAAGCGACCGAAAAAGAATTTCTCGAATTTGCCGACGAGACTCTGTTGCACTTCAAAAAAGAGGAGGAGGAGTTTTTCCCCACTTTTGAGGCCAGGACCGGCAGCAGTGACGGACCGACGCAGGTGATGCGCTTCGAACATGAGCAGGTGCGCGGACTCATCGGCAAGATCGCCGATGCGGTCGAAAAACAGGATCGGGATGCCTACCTGTCACTCAGTGAATCGATGATGATCCTGCTGCAGCAGCACAACATGAAAGAGGAGCAGATGCTCTACGCCATGGCCGACCGGGTCTTCCCTCCTGAGCTCAAGGAGGAGACCGTGGCCCACATGAAGGAGATGCGCCTGTGAACCACCGCCTCCTCGATGCCCGCCAAATGTCCCACCCCGAGCCGCTCGAAAAAGCGGTCGCCATCCTGCGCGAACTCGATCAAACAAGCTGCCTCTACATGCTGGTACGCAAAAACCCCATCCCCCTTCTCAAACTCGCCGAAGAACACCGGCTCAACACCCTCTCTCGGGAGGTGCATATCGGGGAGTGGCATGTCCTGATCACCCCCAATACCTCTGTCAATCTTCAGGAGCATCTGCGTGTTTGACCGGGACGGACTCTCCCTTGATCAGGCACCTCCGATCGGTGTCGTGCTGCGCTTTTTTCTCGCCGGGACTCTCTGGGGGGTCGCGGCAGGTATCTGGCTCGTTTTTCACGGAGCCGATGCACTGGATCCGGCCCGTCCCGAAGCGCTCATCCTCACCCATATGCTGACACTCGGCGTGCTCTTTTCTTTGATGCTCGGTGCGCTGTTTCAGATGTTGCCGGTGGTCGCCGGTGTCGCGATCCAGGCGCCGGTGTCGCTGGCAATCCGTACCCAGTACCCGCTGACAGCCGGTACCTTGTTTCTCCTTTTGGGTTTTGGCCTGGGAGGAAGCGTCTATTATCTCCTCGCGTCACTGTTTCTCTCGATCGGCCTGCTCCCGGCCCTGGGGTTTATCCTGGCACGGCTTCAGGGTCTTGATGCCCACAGCCCCTCTTCGCGCGGCATGACCTATGCGCTTTTTAATGCGCTGATCCTTCTGGCGCTGGGGATCCTTCTGGCGGGCCTGCGCAGCGGCTGGTGGGGGAGCGACTCCTATCTGTCTCTGCGCCTGGCACACATGGGGTACGGGCTGCTCGGCTGGGTCGCAATGCTGATCGCCTCGATCGCTTTTCAGGTGGTAGAGATGTTTTACGTCACACCCCCTTATCCCGCACGCTTGACCCGATGGCTTGCTTCGGTCGTTACCTGGTCGCTGGCGGGAAGCTTGGCGGCCGGCCTCTTCTCCGACTCCTGGCAAACACGCCTGCTGATCGTGGCAATGGCGGGGCTGATCATACAGGGCGGGTTTACCCTGCGCCGTTTTAGCCAGCGCAAACGTCCTTTGGCCGATGCGACGGTATGGTTTTGGCGTATCGGCGCAGCGGCACTCCTCCTCAGCATGGCCGGCGGCATTGCCCAGTTGCTGGTCCCCTGTCCGGCCTGGATCACGACACTGACCGCTGTCTTGTTCCTCTTTTTTGCCACCTCCGTCGTCCAGGCGATGGTTTACAAGATCGTTCCTTTTCTCGTATGGTTTCATCTCAGTTCCCAGGGGTATCTCGCCGCACCCATGATGCACGAAGTGATCCACCCAAAATACGCCATGAAAAATCTCTATCTTCACCTCCTGAGTCTCCTGATCGCATTGGGCGCACTCCTCTTCCCGGCAGCCTGGCCGCTGGCCGGAGGGGGACTGGCCCTCTCGTTTGGATGGCTTGGCGTCGGAATCTATCGTGGCTGGCACCGTTACCTCGCGGTTGAACGCACCGGAGAGAAGCTCAGCTTTGATTATCCGTCTCATGGATAATTTCGCTATAATATCCCAATCATAAATCACGCAAAAAGGCATACCGGATACCATGAGCCCCCTCCTGTTAACTTTGCTTATTGCTGTCAGTCTGGTTCTGGTAATTATCCTCTATGTTGTCAACAAGCAGCGCCGTACCAAGGCCCATCTCGTCAATGCTTCCCAACAGATCTTTTCGCTTCTATCTATCTCCAAAGACGCCATCATGCTCCTGAACAAGGAGACCCACACCATCCACTACATCAACGATGCCATGTCCACCCTGCTTCAGATCGACCCCCAGTCACGTACCCTTACCGATTCGGACATGCCCAACATCTACATTGACGGTGTCCAGAAAGATTTCAAAACCTTTGTTGAGGAGAAATACGTCCCCCGTCAAAGCGAGCTGACCTATTACCCCCAGATCCACATAGAGACCCGTAGACTTGGAAAAATCGCTGCCGATCTTTACATAGGAAGCACCTATGACCTCGAGACTCGGACCGAGCAGTGCATGATCGTCATTCGGGACCTGCGTGAAACCTTGCGCGAGATCGCTTCGGGCAAACGCGATCCGCTGACACATCTCCCCAACCGCACCAAAGCCTATCAGGACTATCAGATCCTATGCAGTCAGCACCATCTCAACGAAGAAAAGGTTGCCCTGATGACCGTCAGTATCGATGACTTTTTGGTCACTCAGTCCCTGCTGGGGCATGAACAGGCCGACAAAACCATCCTCACGGTCACGCAGGCGCTCAAGCACCTCTCAATCCTTCACCACTATCAGCTCTATCGCCTGACGTATGCAAATTTTCTTTTGATCTTCCCAAAAGCATCCTCGATCGATCAGCTCTTTGCGACAGCCGAAACAATTCAGGCCACCATCGCCGAACTCTATGAGGACCACAAGAGTGCCGTCTATCTGACCGCATCGATCGGGATCGCCACCTCTCCGGAGAGCGGACCGATTACCCACCTTTTCAAGGGGGCACACCAGGCACTGATCGAGGCACGTAAACGCGGAGTCGGCAATACCCATTTGCACAAAAAAAGCACGGTCAAGCACACGTTTGACGAATCCGCCCTCCAGCGTGATCTTCAATACGCCATCGAGCGGGACGAACTGATGATCTTCTATCAGCCGATCATCGATACCAAAACACGGCGGGTAGCCGCTGCCGAAGCCCTCATGCGATGGAAACACCCCGAACACGGTCTCATCCCCCCCTTTATTTTCATCCCCCTTATGGAAAAAACCGGTTTTATCATCGAAGCCGGTCGCTACCTCGTACGGGAAGTGATCGAACAACAGGCGCGATGGAAACAGTTTGGCTTTGAGGAGATCGTCGTCTCGCTCAACGCATCCATGAAAGAGATCGAGACCAATGACTATATCCAATACCTTGCCGACCAGCTCAAAGAGCACCACGTACGTCCCGATACCATCAAGATCGAGATCACCGAAAGCCTGGCAATGAACAATGCCGAAAAGATGTTTACAACCCTCGCCCGACTGCGGGGTGCTGGAGTCTCCATCTCCCTGGATGATTTCGGGACCGGATACACCTCCTTCTCTTATCTCACCAAGATCCCGGCCAACACCCTCAAGATCGACAAAAGCTTCATTGACAACATCCTGGAGGACAAAAAGAGCCAGCAGGTGGTCCATGCGATCATCGAAGTGGGGCATGCTCTGGAGATGGACATTGTCGCCGAAGGGGTCGAGACGGCCAAAGTCGCGCAGATGCTGATCGATTTGGGGTGCGACTATCTGCAGGGGTACTATTTTTCAAAGCCGGTACCGGTCTTTGAGATGCAGGGGAGCCTGCGCAAGCACAAAAACCTGCGGGATCAGGATCTCAGCCCCGACGGTGCGCCCGCGGACATCCTTCCGCTGCACACCCTCTGATCGTCCGGGATCAACCTCCCAGCAGTTCCCGCACTACCTGGCGGTCATCAAAGGGGTATTTCACTCCGCCGATCTCCTGGGTATCCTCATCCCCTTTGCCCAGGATCACCCATAC
>CAYSQV010000048.1:0-8287 GCA_964433295.1 uncultured Nitratifractor sp.
AGAGCAAGGATCGTTTCCAGATTGTCGATGGCCTGGGCGGTTTCGATCTTGGAGACGATGAACGGATGGAAAGCGTGTCTCTCCATGATGGCGCGGGCCTTGCGGATATCCTCGGGGGTCTGGACGAACGAGAGGGCGACGATATCAATGCCGTGCGCGGCACCGAAAGCCAGATCGGCTTCATCTTTGTCAGTGATGGCGGAAATCGCCAGATGGGTACTGGGGAAATTGACCCCTTTGCGGGAGGTGAGTTCGCCGTCGTTGAGCAGTTCGAGGGTGAGCCGACCTGTCTCTTTGGCAATGACGCGGGTCTGAAGGGTACCGTCGGCGAAAAAGACCTCTTCACCCACATGCACCATGTCAATGATCGCCGGATAGGAGAGTGCGAGAGTATGGTCGTCCTCGGGGTGTTCGGTCTTGGCCAGACGGAGGATATCCCCCCGCCGAAAAGTGAGAACACCGTCAATGTGTCCGATGCGCACCTTGGGTCCGGATATGTCCTGAAGGATCGCCACTTCGGTACCGGTACGTTTGGATGCCTCGCGGATCATCTGGATGCTTTTTGCATGGGTAGGGTGGTCGCCGTGGGAGAAATTGAGCCGGAAGACGTTGACCCCGGTACGGATGAGACGCTCAATCATGTCGGGTGACGAGGTGGCAGGGCCGAGAGTGATAACGATCTTGGTTTTGCGCATGGAGACTCCTGTGGTATTTGTCCGATTATAACCAACAAAGGTTACAAAATCAGCATCCCGTCCCCGTAACTGAAAAAACGGTACTTTTTTGCGATCGCTTCTTCGTAGAGATCCAGGGTCTTTTCCCGTCCGATGAATGCCGATACCAGCATAATGAGGGTGCTTTTGGGGAGGTGAAAATTTGTCAACAGGTGGTTGACACGGATCGGGGGGTTGCCCGGATGGAGAAACAGGTCGCATTCCCCTTCGGTCCGGCCGGTTCGGGCAAAGTACTCAATGGTGCGCGTTACCGTGGTGCCAACCGCCAGCAGAGGGCGGTCGGTCTGAAGTATCCGGGCCGAGTCTTCGGGAATATTGAAATATTCCGAGTGCATCGGATGGTCGAGAATTGTATCAACCTCGACCGGTTTGAAAGTGCCCGCTCCCACGTGAAGGGTCAGGGTGTGGGTGGGGTGTTGTGCTTTCAAGGCGGCGAGGAGTTCGGGGGTAAAATGGAGCGAGGCCGTCGGCGCGGCGACCGCACCGGCATGCCGGGCAAAAAGAGTCTGGTAGTCCTGTGCGTCTTCGGCTCTGTCATGGCGCTGCATGTAGGGGGGCAGAGGAATGTGGCCGATGCGATCGAGCACCTGCACCAACTCCTCGAAGCGGATCGGCGTTCCGCGATGTGTAAAAGTCACGATGCGTGATCCGTCATCACCCAGCTCCAGGACGGTCGCTTCCAGATCCTCGTCAAAGAGCAGACGCGTTCCGATCCGTACCCGTCCGCGAATCATCACGAGGTGTTGGCGGGCGTCGAGACTTTTGGTAAAAAGCAACTCCACCCGGCCACCCCCCTGGCCATCAGTGGCGACTTTGTGTCCGAAAATACGGGCTTTGATGACACGGGTGTCATTCAGAAAAACATGCAGGTGAGGCGGAAGATATTCCAGCAGATGGCGGAAAGTGGTGTGGGTCACGGTATTGTCTGCCCGATTGTAGATGAGGAGCCGGGCACTGTCGGCCGGCCGTGCCGGTTCGGTGGCGATGAGCCCCTCCGGAAGAGAATAATCGTAGCTTTGGGTGAGCAATTCAGGGCGATGTGTGGGCATGGGAGCTATTTTTTGTCATTGAGATCATCAAAATCTCCGTCGTCAAAATCAAAATCATCGTCATCGACCGGGTCGTCGGCATCGAATGGCTCATCGGTCTCATGGGGCGAAGAGGGGGCACGGTCCGGATCGGAAAGGTGTGCGGGGGGGGTCTCTTCCCGGGATGGGGACGCAGCGGCAGCTTCGGGAGTCGGATCGGTATCCGTATCCGGTTCTTCGGGGTTGACGAATTTCAGGATGACGATGGAGGCACCGTAGAGGAGGATGAGCGGTGCGGCCATGAGTACCTGAGTGAGCACATCCGGCGGGGTCAGGAGGGCTGCCAGAATGAAGATCATCACAATGGCATATTTGAAAAAGCGGATCATGGTCTTGTCGGTAATGAGTCCCAGCATACCAAGGAAATAGGCCACTACCGGCAGCTCGAACGCGATCCCGAACCCCAGGAGTATTTTGGTGAAGAACCCGACATAATCCTCAATATTGATCAACGGAGTATAGAGGAAAGAACCAAAGGTGATCAAAAACTGGAAACCAAACGGTGTGACAATGTAGTAGGCAAACAGCACGCCGACGGTGAACATCACCGAACCGCCGATGACAAAGGGGAGAACCATGCGCTTTTCGTTGTCGTAGAGTCCCGGTGCGATGAAAAGCCACAGCTGCCACAGGATGATCGGCAGTGCAAAGAGCAGTCCGGCAAAAAAGGAGACCTTGAGCGCGACGAAAAAAGCTCCCCCCACCTGGTGGGTGGTGATGCTGCCCCAGAAAGTGCTGGAGGCTTTGGAAGCCGGTGCAGCGGTGCGGTTGCGTTCCAGCGAAGCAGCCAGCGCCTTGGCCGAAGCGGCGGCGTCACGCATCAGCGCAGCCAACTCGGTGTCGGTGGCGTCCCTGTGTCGTTTGCGCAGCAGGTCAGCAGCCTCGCTGAGGCGGTCGTGCAGGCGTGTCGCCTGGCCGGCGGGAGTGGACGGCAGGGCCCTCTTTGTGGTATGGGTTTCGCTTTGGGTGGCGGTGGTACCGTTGGCATCAAGGTGCTGCACCTTCCAAGTGCCGTCTTCACGTTGCTCGACGACGGCTTTGACCTGGATCAGTGCGTCGTTGAGCGGTTGGGTGACCCAGGTGAGGATGGGGTTGTGAAAGAGAAAGGCCAGGGCAAACATCACCAGAATCGCTGCGACCGAGATCGCCAGGCGGGTACGCAGTTCGGCCAGGTGGGGCCGCATACTCTCAAACATCAGGCAGGCTCCCCGTCATCGAGATGCTTGAATGTTGCGGACTTTTGGGCGGTGTTTTTGGTGTGCTGCTGCTGGGGGGAGGGAGCCGATTTGTCCGTGTGATCCTCCGGTGCCGTCTGTGCATCCGGCTCGTCGATCGGTTCGGCGGGTTGATCGGGCGCTTCTTCTGCGGCGCTGATGTCGGCAAGAATGTCTTCGTCGAGGTAGCGGTCGCTGCTGATAGAGGTGATGGCATCCTGCAGTTCGGCGGCAGGGTTGGGGATGGCATTTTTGAAGCCGGCGATGTCGTGGGAGGCCTCTTCGATCTTTTTGCGATATCCCAGTGCCTCTTCGCGCAGTTCTTTGATCCGCACCTCCTCCTCAAAAGAGCTTTTGGCCTCATTGACTGTACTGCGGACGGTTTTGAAAAATTTGGCGATTTGTACCATCGCTTCGGGGAGTTTGTCGGGCCCCAGGAACAAAATGGCAACCACGGCGATGAACAGTATCTCGGTAAATCCCATTCCGAACATGGCGCTTCCTCTTCTTTATTGTACGGGTCTTTTGCGTGAGGGTATTATAGCCAATGGCCCATTAGGGCTCATTGCAGTTGGTCGTTTACCAGTCGGTTGACCACGGCAGGGTTGGCTTTTCCGGCACTTATTTTGAGGGTCTGTCCGACAAAAAAACCGAGCAGTTTTGTATTGCCGCTTCTGATCTGTTCGACTTTGTCGGGGTGCTGAGCCATGACTTCTTCCAGCATGGTTTGTATCACGGCCGGATCGCTGATCTGCTCGAGCCCTTTGTTGCGGACGATCTGCGCGGGGGTGTCACCGCTTGATAGCATCGTCTCGAAGACCTCTTTGGCGATCTTGGCCGAGATGGTCTCCTCATCGATCAGGCGTGCCAGCTCAGCGATCTGCGGTGCGCCGAAGGGGAGGGCGTCGGTCTGTTTGAGCGCGCGGGCGACTTCGTTGGTGATGAGTGCCGCCAGCGTAGCGGGACGGTCGTGTTCGCGGAGGGCGGCTTCAAACAGCTCTGCCAGTGCTGTGTCGCGTGCGAGGGTGTTGGCCAGGGCGCGGTTGAGAGCGAGATTACCGGTGTAACGGTCGAATCGTACCTGCTCTTCGGGGGTCATGGGGGTCTCTTCGCCGTCGATCTGCTCTTTTTTGGGTCGGGATTTTTGGGTCGGCATGGAGGAACTTTTATTGCTCTTTTTTGCCCACGAGTCCTTGAGGGTGACGATGCGGTTAAAGACCGTTTTGGCTTCAGTGCTCTCCACCGGATCGCGGTAGAAATACCCCAGCCGCTCAAACTGGAACCGCTCATCAGGCACGTCACGCAGCACAGAGGGCTCGATGAGCGCATCGGGGATGATCGTCAGCGAGTCGGGGTTGAGGTCGTCGATACTCTCAGGGGTCTCGGTGCGGTAGAGACGGTCGTAGAGGCGCACCTCTGTCGGTTTGGCATGTTCGGCCTCCACCCATTGAATGGCGCTTTTGACCCGGATCCCGCTGGTGTCCGATCCGCTGCGTGAGTCGGGGTGGTAGCGCACACGCAGCTCGGTGATGTTCCCCTCTGTATCTTTAATAGCCTCTTCGAAGGTGATGATGTAGGCGTGTTTGAGGCGTACCGGCTGATCGGGGGTGAGACGGTAGTAGCTTTTGGGTGGGTTCTCGGAGAAATCCTCCCGGTCGATATAGAGGGTGGAGGAGAAAGGCAACATTCGGGAGCCCTCTTTTGGGACATCGTCGGGGTAGTAGGATGCGTCAATCTCCTCGGATCCTTCGTAGTTGACAATGGTGACTTTGAGGGGATCGAGGACACACATGACGCGAGGGACTTTGGGGTTGAGGTCGTCGCGGATGGCGTACTCCAGCTGGGCGACATCGACGGTCGAATTGGCTTTGGAGATGCCAATCTGTTCGCAAAAACTGAGGATCGATTCTGGGGTATAACCCCGGCGACGGTATCCGGCGATCGTGGGCATACGCGGATCGTCCCATCCGGAGACGTGGCGGCCTTCGACCAGCTCGAGGAGCTTGCGTTTGCTCATGACGGTGTAGGTGATGTTGAGTCGGGCGAACTCGTGCTGATAGGGGCGCGGCGGCTTGAGCTCCAGTGTCTCGATGATCCAGTCGTACACCTCACGGTTGTTTTCAAATTCCAGGGTGCACAGCGAATGGGTGATCCCCTCGATGTAGTCCGAGAGGCAGTGGGCAAAATCGTACATCGGATAGATCGCCCACTCGGTGCCGGTGCGGTAGTGGCGCTCATGCCGGATGCGATACAGAAGCGGATCACGCATCTTCATGTTGGGGGAGGCCATATCAATGCGGGCACGCAGCACATGAGCCCCTTCGGGGAACTTGCCCCGCTTCATGCGTTCGAGCAGATCGAGATTCTCCTCGATGCTGCGGTCGGCATATCGGCTTCGCCGTCCCGGCTCGGTGACGGTGCCGCGATACTGGCGGATCTCTTCTTCATTCAGGCTGTCGACGTAGGCCTTGCCCATGCGGATCAGCTGCACAGCGTAGTCGTAGAGCTGACCGAAATAGTCGGAGGTGTAGCGCACCGGCCCGTTCCATGCAAAGCCCAGCCACTCGACGGCACTTTTAAGCGCCTCGACATATTGGGGGTCCTCGGTGGCGGGGTTGGTGTCGTCCATCCGGAGGTTGCACCGGCCATGGTAGTCCCGGGCGATGCCGAAGTTGATGCTGATCGATTTGGCGTGGCCGATGTGGGGGAAGCCGTTGGGCTCAGGCGGGAAGCGGGTGACCACTTCGGAGAATGTCCCCGAAGCGAGATCCTCTTCGACGATGCGGCGCAAAAAGTCTTTTGGGGTGTTTTTTGTCATGAACGGGTGCCTTTGAACGGTTCTTATAAAAATTGGAAGTATTTTAGCGAATGAGGGCTTATGGGATCACCCCAGCAAAAAGAGTGCCAGTTCATCTGCGAGGAAGAAGTCGGGATTGAGGTAACGGTTTTTCTTAAAAAGGAGTTTGCCTTCGGTGACAAGCATGTCTGCCCGTTTGCGCATGGATTCGGTCCACAGGGAGGCTTCGATTCCGACGCGGCTGCGCAGACCGAGGAAAAGACGCTCTGTCAGGAGGTCGTCGGGGGTGAGGAATTCTTCGGTTGTGTTCAGCGGATCGCAGAGGTAAACATCGATGTCGATGGGGGGATAGTAGCGGATGGCGGTTCCTGTGTCTGGGGTCAGACCCTCAGACGACAAATCACTCCGTGACATACCCTCCGAGGTCAGATCCCTAAAGCCCACGGCTCCCGCTCCGGCACCCATGTAGTCTTTGAGGTGCCAGTAGCCCAGGTTGTGGCGGCTTTGGTAGCGGCCGAAGTTGGAGATCTCATAGTGCTCGAAGCCCTTTTGTGTGATTTGTGCGGCGACGAAGAAGGCCAGCGCATCGTCGCTCTGGCGTACCTCGGGAGTCTCGGCAAACGGAGTGTGGGATTCGATGGTGAGCTCGTAGGCAGAGAGGTGGTCGATCGGCAGCGCAAAGGCCTGTTCGATGTCGGAGGCCAGCAACTCTTTGGTATCACCCTGGACGTTGTAGATCAGATCGAGCGAGAGATGTTCTATCCCCAGATCGGCGGCAGCGTGAATGGCGGCGATAGCCTGTTGGGGGGAGTGGGCACGGCCAAGAGTCTTCAACTTGTCAGGATCGAAGCTCTGTACACCGAAACTGACCCGGTTGACTCCGAGATCGTGCATTCCGCAGAGCCACTCGGTCGAAGCAGAATTGGGGTTGGCCTCGGTGGTGATCTCGGCGTTCTCAGCCAGGTAGGGGCGCAGCAGATCGAAAAGGGGGGCATAGAGATCGGGAGAGACGGTCGAGGGGGTGCCGCCGCCGATAAAAAGGGTCTCGACCGATCCGGGAGATGCTCCAAAGCGTTCCAGTTCATGGGCCAACTGCCGATGGAGTGCTTCCATGTAGGCCGGGCGGGTATCGAAGCGGCCCACGTAGGAGTTGAAGGCACAGTAATGGCATTTGGAGTCGCAGTAGGGGATATGGAGATATGCCAGCAAATGTACCCTTTTTCATAGGTTTGTAATTGGGATTCGGGTAGAATCTTATCAGAAATTTTTTAACAAGCGTCGCGGAGAGTCTCCCCGGCGCTGAAATGAGATGACAATGCAGGAATATACGGGCTATCGCCCCAATGTTGCCGCCATTATCCTCTCATCCGATTACGACCAGACAGGGCAGTTTGTGATTGCGCGGCGTACCGGTATGCGGCGCGGATGGCAGTTTCCTCAGGGGGGGATCGACGCAGACGAAACACCGCGGGAAGCACTGCTGCGCGAATTGCTCGAGGAGATCGGGACAAACGATGTGGAGATCCTCGGGGAGTATCCCGAGTGGATCCAGTACGATTTTCCCAAGACAAACAGTACCAGGATGTATCCGTTCAAAGGACAGAGGCAGCGCTATTTTTTGGTGCGCCTTCGTCCGGGTGCCAAGGTCGATCTGTTTGCCCATGAGACCCCCGAATTTGAGGAGTACAAACTGGTCACTGCGGATGAGTTGTTTCGGCGTGTGACCTTTTTCAAGCGACCTACGTACCGAAAGGTCATTCATTATTTTAGACAAAAAGGACAATTGTAAGATGTTGATCGTACACAAATACGGCGGGACCAGTGTCGGAGATCTGGACCGGATCGACAACGTTGCCCGGCGTGTTGCTGCCGCCCGGGATCAGGGGCACGATCTGGTGATCGTGGTCTCGGCCATGAGCGGAGAAACCAACAAACTCATCGAATACGCGCACCACTTTTCAAAAAACCCATCCAAAAGAGAGATGGATATTCTGCTCAGTTCCGGTGAACGGGTCACCGCAGCGTTGTTGGCGATTGCGTTGCAGGAGAAGGGTCATCCGGCCGTAGCCATGACCGGCCGACAAGCGGGGATCCGTACCGATGACACCCACATGTTCGCCCGGATCGAGGAGATCAATACCGAAGCGATGCGTGCCCATATTGATGCGGGCGAGATCGTGGTAGTGGCAGGATTCCAGGGCATTGACCAGGACGGAAATGTGACGACACTGGGGCGCGGCGGCAGTGATCTGAGCGCGGTGGCCATCGCCGGAGCACTTGGGGCGGATGCGTGCGAGATATACAGCGACGTGGACGGGATCTACACCACCGATCCGCGCATAGAGCCAAAAGCCCGCAAGCTTGATAGAATATCTTATGATGAGATGCTGGAGCTGGCAAGTCTGGGGGCAAAAGTGCTGCAGAGCCGCTCAGTGGAGCTGGCTAAAAAGATGG
>CAYSQV010000049.1:0-8269 GCA_964433295.1 uncultured Nitratifractor sp.
CGACACAAGTCGACAGCGGGATGCTCGCGATCATGAACAACGCCGTGGTGCCTCTGGGTCTGATTGTCAACCTTCTCATCTGGGGCAGAGAGATCGATTATGCCGCCTTGTTCCTTGGCGGAGGAATGATCCTCGCGGCACTTTGGCTGCACAGCATACTGCTCAAAAAAAATCAGCATAGAGATACACAACAAGAAATTTGATACAATATCCTCACAAAATTCTTCACCGGAGCAAACCATGAAGCCTCTTGCCCCCGAGACAAAAGCCACGATTGAAAATGCCATTCGCACCATTCCCGATTTTCCCAAGCCCGGTATCCAGTTCAAAGACATTACCACGTTGCTGGGAAATCCCGATGCGTTCAAAGCCTTAATGGATCATCTGGAAGATCGATACCGCAGCTACAATCTCGACTACATCGCCGGCATCGATGCCCGGGGGTTTATCTTTGGTTCGGTACTGGCCGACCGGCTGGCCATCGGATTTGTCCCGGTGCGCAAAAGCGGAAAACTCCCCTACACAACGGTGGCGGAAAAATACTCACTCGAATATGGATTCGATGAAGTGGAGGTACACATTGACGCTTTTGGTGAGAACGGTCAAAACGGTGCAGGCAAACCTTCCCGGGTTCTTCTGATCGATGATCTGCTGGCGACCGGTGGGACAGCCGCCGCGGCTGCGACCCTCATCAAACGGGTCGGTGCGGTCTGTGTCGAAGCATGCTTCTTGATCGAATTGGGGTTTTTGAATGGGCGGGAAAAACTTGACACGGAGGTCTACTCCGTGTTGGCATAGCAGTCTGCCGGCTGCACAACCAGGCAGTGCTTACTTGACCGCAATGCTTTTGGCCTTGCGGGATTCCTCTTTTTCGAGCGTGATCCGCAATCGGCCGTCTTCGTACGATGCGTGAATGGTGTTTTTGTCGATCCCATCAGGCAGGACAAATGTACGCGAGATCAGACCGAAATTGCTCTCAAGCAGATAGTAGTCCTCTTTTTTGACTTCGTTTTTCATCTTGCGGGTCGCCTTGACGGTGAGGAGATTGTCCTCGATCTGCAGATCAATGTCTTTCTTGTCCACACCGGGCAGATCAACCTCGATCACGAACGCATCGCTTCCTTTGCGTGCCAGATTGGCAAGAGGTAAATGGCTGGCGACATTGGCGAAGGTCTCTTTGACCACCTCCATTCCGTGTTCGACCGCCTCTTCGACATTTTTGCCGACCTCTTTGGTTTTGGTGACGATATCCATAATTGCCTCCTTATTTGATTTCGATCTTTTTGGGTTGTTTCTCTTTTTCTTCCTGTTTGGGAATGACCACTTCCAGGACGCCGTCTTTGGCTTCAGCATGGATCTTCTCCACGTCCACTTTTTCCGGCAGAGTGAAACTGCGCGAAAAGGTTCCATAGAGACTTTCCATCTTGTAGTAATCCTCCTCTTTGACCTCCTCTTTTCGCTTGCGCTCACCCGAGACGGTCAGGATATTGTCCTCGGTCGTGATCTCAATGTCCTCTTTGCGAATGCCGGGCAGGTCCAGCTCGATCACATAGGTGTGGTCATCCTCACGGGTATTGACCGCCGGGACAAAGTCGTACAAAGCCCCCTCCTCCGGGGCCGACTCGATCGAATTGAGCAGCGTATTCATCAGGTCAAATCCCCGACGCATTTCCCGATAGGGGTTGGTGTATCGTGTTACATACATGAGTGACTCCTTGTAAGGTTTATTTATTGAGATACCTCAATGTTTGGAAGAATCATAGCATCTGTCCAGGGAAAAAAATGCTACCTATGTCGCATTGGAGGGATTTTTTTTGCTATAATGACGGCTGGCACAAGAAGGAGCAACCCCATGGATCGCTATGTTTTTCTCAAGATTGTTATGTTGATACTTCTCCTTGCACCGGGCGACGCAGGAGCCCAGAGGGAGAGGAACTGTCCGCATGGTGATCTGAGTGTTCAGTTTTGTGATCGTGACGGCGACATGCTGGCCGATCCCGAACCCGATCCCAGCCGGTGGCTTGACCCTTTGACATTGGTGTTTGGCTATACCGAAAATCAGGCGCTATACAAAGGGGCACGCAAATCCCTGGCCCGTGCCATCGAAAACGCCACAGGAAAAACCGTCCGTTTCTTCCGCTACCGCACCAATGCCGCGCAACTGGAGGCGATGCGCAACGGCATGCTCCACATCGTCGGACTGAATACCGGCTCGGTTCCGGTGGGGGTCGAGTGTTCGGGCTTTCGCCTCTTTGCCATGGCGGCCAAAGCCGATCGCAGCTACGGATACACCATGATGCTGATCAGCTATCCCGGCAGCCGGATCACCCGGGTAGAGGATGCACGGGACAAAACCATCCTTTTCGTCACCCCGACGTCCAACTCCGGCTATAAAGCACCGCATCTGCTGCTGCAATCCACATACAGCATGAGCGAAGGGATCGACTACAAAGTACGTTTTTCGGGCAGCCACACCAAATCGATCCTTCGGGTAGCCCGCAAGGAGGCGCCCATCGCCGCCATCGCCGACGGCGTGCTCTCCAGTATGATCGCACGAGGCGAAGTGAGCGAAGAGCAGATCACGGTGCTCTACCGTTCGCAGCCTTTCCCGGGTACAGGATACGGCTACCCCTACAACCTCAAGCCGTCACTCGCCCACAAGATCGAGCAGGCGTTTTATACGTTTGAGTGGCGCAACAGCCAGGGGAAACTCAAAGATGTCAACAAATACCACGATGCTCTTTTCATCCCTGCACAGTACAAGAAAAAATGGAAACTCGTCCGTACCATTGATCGCAGCAAACGCCCGGCTCACACCTGCCGATAGAGGCAGATCGTAAAGCGCGTCCCGCCGCTACGGGTGCTGTGGACTTCGATCGTCCCGTGCATGTGTTTTTCGATGATCATCTTGGTCATGTAGAGCCCCAGTCCCATGGAGTTCTCCTTGGTGGAGAAATAGGGTTCGAAGATCTTGCCGATCTGCTCTTCGGGTATCCCCTCTCCGTCATCCGTCACCACCACATGCGCCACCCCCTCCTGCTCGTAAAGCGCTATATCGATCTTGCCGTGCTGCTTTGAGGCGTCGGCCGCATTTTTGATCAGGTTGATCATTACCTGCAGAAACTCATTGGCATAGAGGCGGTACTGGATGTTCTGCACGTGCGTTGAAAGATGGATGTCCTTCTGCCGGATCGAACCATCAACGAATTCGATCGCTTTGATGATCAATTTGCTCAGATCAGCCACTTCGCTCTCATTCCTCGGACGGTAAAACGTTCGAAAATCATCAATCGTCTCCGACATGAACTCGATGTTCTCCTCAATGCCGGCACACTCTTTGTCGATCTTTTTGGCATCGCACTCGCCCCGGGCCAATCCGAAGCGCAACAGTGCCAGTACCGACGCAATCCGATTAATGGGCTGCCGCCACTGGTGGGCGATCATGGGAAGCAGCTCCCCGATCAGCGCCTGGCGCGACTGGAAGAGCAGTTGCTCGTTGCTCTCTTTCAGCTGCTCTTCGTAGTTGCGGAGACGGCGATTGATCACACCGGAGAGGTGCAGAGACAGAAGCAGAGACAGAAGCAGCATTGCCAGCATGATCCAGAGACTGGCATGGATGTTCTTGTTGCGGCGATGAATAATATAGTCTTTATTCTGATGGATACTTTCATTGACCCTTTCCAGATCTTTGATTGCTGTAATGTACCAGTCGTACTGAGCCACATATTCAGTGTAGGCAATATGATTGTCATCCCGATAAACCCCTTCGATCAGATAGTTCTGGGCATCCTGTGTCGCATTGCCGTCAGGATGAAATATGGTTTGACCACGTGAATTGGTCACAAAAAAATACCCCTGATCAAACCGGGCGTTTCCGGCAATGTAGTTCAACATATCTTTGCGGACAAAACGGCGCATATAATGCAGATACTCACCAGCACCGATGTACCAGTCCAATCCCTGCATTTTTTTGATAAAGGAAATTTTGTAATGCATGCTTTTATCATTGGCATCGGGAAGATACCAATAATAATCGACAAAACCTTCTCCTCTCTTGCGGGCGATGCGGGTAAATTCTTTGACAATCTCTTTGCCGTTGCTGTCTTTGATGTGCATGTCGTTTTGACCAATGCGCTTACGGTCATGATGCAGCTTGACATTCCCCTGCATATCCAGAACAAACAAATAACCGATATTGCCTTCAAAATGGATCTGTTCCAGCGCATGCACGATCATGGCCTCGATGGCCGGATCACTCTGTGTATAATGGTACGCATCGTACAGACTGTTGGCCACATGAACCGCAGCTTTGACAATGTTTTGGACATCTTTTTTGATCTTGTTGCTGCTCTGGCTGTCGTAATAGCGGATATACTGCGCCATGTTGTGGACTTTTTCTTTGAGGTTGCTCACCTCCGTATCCATCAGCCTGTCTTCATACTGGGAGACCTCCCATCGGGTATCCCGGCTCTGAGCGTAGGAAAAATAGAGATACATCAGTCCGCCGTACAGCAACAATACCAAAACAGGAAACAGCAAAACCAGTGTGGTAATGCGTCTGCGTGATCCGTGGCTGTCGGGGACGTTTTTTCTCATCTCTTTGCTAAGGCATAGCCGATACCGCTGCGGTTTTCGATCAATCCTTCCGGGATTTTTTTCCTCAGATGCCGCACAAACGACCGTATGGCATTTTCGGTGGGGATGTTCTCACCCCAGAGGGTCATGATCTCATCGTAGGTCACGACCCCTTTGCGACCCAGCATCCGCAAAAAAGAGATCTCCCGTACCGAAAGATTTTGGGTGTTCCCGTCGTAGATAATGGTCAAATGCTCATTGTTGATCAGGACATCGGGAGCCAGCTCAAGAATATTCTCATTGGAAAAGTCTTCGTTGAGTTTGCTCAGGAGGGTGTGGATCTTTTTGGATGTAAGCGGCTTGATGATGTACTTGTCAAGATGAAGTTCCACCGATTCGAGCAGATAATCGGTCTTGGTATAGGCGGAGATGATCACAATGGGGATATCCTTGTTGACCGCGCGGATACGCCGGATCAATTCCAGTCCGTTCAAGCGGGGAAGCTCGATATCGATCAACGCCACATCAATGGAGTTGGCCCGGAAAATCTCCCAGGCCTCTACCCCGTCGGATGCCGTATAGAAGGTATCAAAAAAATTACCCAGCAACTCCGAAATATTGCGCAGGACATCTGCTTCATCTTCCACATAGAGAACTTTTTTTGTTTTTAATAAATTATACATGATCACACCTTGTGTCGTTGAAGTCATCGCGCCTGGAGGCGATTGGCTCCATTATAACACAAAAGTGTGATAAAAAAGTGGCGTGAGTAAAATCCCGCCTTAATAACGCCAGTAAACCTCCGCATGGACCCGATCGCGGTTCCACGGATCGATGCGACGCGCCCGGTGGCGCATCGGACGATAGAAGCGGTGTTCAAAAAGCCCTTTGCCGTGCAAACGGTCCTGATAGGTGTACGATCGATCGTAGCGGTAGAACACACCGTCAAATACAAATCCCCGACGATTGAAATAGCCGTAATGGTACCCGTATTGATCGTCAAACTCAGCTCGGTCGTAAAGATAGGTCAGGTACCATTGACGTCGATAGTGCCGATAGGCATGCTGACGGCGCACCGGTGTCGGGACCCACACATACGGATCGTTCGCATCGGCATACTGCTCGTCGTATTGACCGTAGTCATCGACAAACCATCCGTTGCCGACATAGCGGCCGAGTTTGCCCTGCGTGTGGGTGCGGTGCAGTTTTTTGGACGCATGCGTCGTGGAGACACGGCGGTTGTGTACCGTACGCTTGTGTGCCACCTTGGTCCGCTTGTATTCGGAGAGCGAGTGGAAAGAACGCGATCGTGCTTTGGCATGGGCATAGCGTTTTTTGTCGGTAGCCGTCGGATGCCGTTTCTCATGTCGGGGGCGGGTCCGCTGAACCTTGGCCGTGTGTGTTCGTACGCGGGGATGTTCCGCTCGTCGATGGGTGACGTGTCTGTCGGGACCGGTCTGCATGCTGCGCACCTGCTCGATCAATTCGGACGGGGTCATAGCACTCAAAGGTGCCACAAGGGCTATCAGGGTGATGGATACAATCATTCGTTTCATGGTTTTCTCCTTTTGGATATGTTCTCTTGACAACTCAAGACCTCAGGTTTCCTGTTGCAACACCCGAAGTATAAAGACAAATCGTGAAACACCTGTGAAGAAAACGTAGAGAAACTGTGTAAAAGAGATCTTGTGTCGCTCCGGCGAATGCCGGAGGACACTTAGAGGCTTTCGCGTACCTTTTTCACCGCGGCGACCATATGCTCAAGACTGGGGCGCACCTCCTCCCATCGGCGGGTTTTGAGACCGCAGTCGGGATTGATCCAGAGCTGACGTGCCGGAAGAACCTCCAGCAATGCTCGGATCTGTGCAACGATCTCTTCGGTATCGGGGATGCGCGGAGAATGGATGTCGTAAACCCCCGGGCCGATCTCCTGGGCATACCCTTTTTGGCGAAACACGTGCAGCAGCGCGTTGCCGCTGCGGGCCGTTTCGATCGAGATCACATCGGCATCCATCGCCTCGATCGTTCCGATGATGTCGTTAAAATACGAATAGCACATGTGGGTATGGATCTGCGTACTCTCCTGGGCAACGCCGGTGCTGATCCAAAAGCTCTTCAACGCAAAATCCTCATACGCCGCCTGTTTGTGTTTCCGGAGAGGATACCCCTCTTTAAACGCCGCTTCATCCACCTGGATCATACCGATTCCCGCCTTTTGCAGGTCATCGATCTCGTCCCGGATCGCCAGTGCGATCTGCCAGGCAGTTTGCGCACGGGGCTGATCGTCACGAACAAACGACCAGTTGAGGATCGTCACCGCGCCGGTGAGCATCCCTTTGACCGGCTTGTCGGTCAAACTCTGGGCATAGGTGATCCAGCGCACGGTCATCGGATCAGGACGGCTCACATCGCCATAAATCAGCGGCGGCTTGACACACCGTGTCCCGTAGCTCTGCACCCAGCCGTTTGCGCTAAACGCGATGCCCTCAAGCTGTTCACCGAAATACTCCACCATGTCGTTGCGTTCAAACTCACCGTGCACCAGCACATCCAGTCCGATCGCATCCTGCCAGGTGACGCATTCGCGGGTAAACGCCTCGATCTTCGCTTCGTACGCCGCCCGGTCGATCGTACCGTTTTTGTACGCGCGGCGGGTGCGCCGCACTTCATCGGTTTGCGGGAACGAACCGATGGTGGTGGTGGCCAGCCGGGGATACCCAAACCGCGCGTGCTGTTTGACGATCCGCTCGGCAAACGGGGTCCGCTTGTGGGCCAACGCCTCGACTTGTTCCATCCGCGCCTGCACGGCCCCGTCATGGATCCTCTCCGAGGCGGCACGACTGCGGTTGGCTGCGCGGTTGGCTTCCAGCGCCGTGTGTTCATGATCGGTGAGTCCCTCCCGCCTGAAAAGACGATCGATCAGACGGATCTCCTCAAGCTTCTCCGTCGCATACGCCAGCCATCCGCGTACCTCGTTATCCATCTTCTCCTCGTATCGCAATGTAAAAGGGACATGCAGCAGCGAACACGAACTTGAGACGGTGATACGATCCGCCGGGACGTGCCGGGCGATCGCATCGAGCTGTGCGACTTTGGCATCGATGTCGCTGATCCAGACATTGCGCCCGTCCACCACTCCGGCGATCAGGGTTTTCTCCGATGCACCGATCTGCTCAAGGACCTCCCGATTCTCTTCGCCGTATACCCAGTCAAGCCCAATGCCGGCGATGGGAGTTTGCAGGAGGATTTTGGTCGCCTCGACGGCGTGATCAAAATAGGTCACAACATAAAGACGCAGGCGCTCCGAAACCGACCCAAGGGAGGTATAGGCCTGCCGGATCAACAGCCCAAGCTCCCGGACTCGGTCGGTGACAAAGACCGGCTCATCCAACTGCACAATGACCGTATCGTCCAGCCGGGCAATCGCCTCCAGCAGATCGCAATAGCGCGAGACAATGGCATCAAAATACTCAAACGGCGCCTCGTCACCATTGTGCTTTTTGGCATTGGCAATCAGCGTCAGCGGGCCGATCAGGTTGATCTTGGGGGTGATGCCCATCGATTTGGCTTCGGCGTACTCCGCGGCAATTTTGCTGACATCAACCGGACGCTCCGTCATGCGATCGAGCACCGGGACAATGTAGTGGTAGTTGGTATTGACCCATTTGGTCATTTCCAGTGCCGGGTGGGTCTT
>CAYSQV010000050.1:0-5123 GCA_964433295.1 uncultured Nitratifractor sp.
ACTGCAATCGCCGCATCGTCACCAATCCTATCCGTACGCTTGATTGTAAAAATGAACACTGTCAGACCCTGCTGGCCGATGCTCCACGCATCACGACAAGTCTTTGTCCGAGCTGTCAGGCTGATTTTGACCGTCTTGAACTGCTGCTGGATGATGCGGCGATTGCGTGTGAGGTCGATCCCAATCTGGTTCGCGGACTGGATTATTATTCCAAAACCGCTTTTGAGTTTGTCAGCGATGAGATCGGCGCTCAGTCTTCTATTGCAGGCGGTGGGCGGTATGACCGACTGGTGGAGTTTTTGGATGGCAAGCCGACTCCGGCGATAGGATTTGCGCTGGGGATCGAGCGGATCATGGAGCTGGTAAGGATGCCTGAATCTGAGCCTGAAGGGTATTATCTGGGAGCTATGAGCGACGAGGCCGTGCCTGCTATTTTGCGCCTTGCTTCCAAGATCAGAGAGAGATCCAGGGCCATTGTCGAATATGCACCCAAAGGGTTCAAAAGCCACATGAAAGGCGCCCAGAAGGCAAAGGCTAAATATGCGGTTTTGATCGGCGAAGATGAGCTAAACAGCGGAACTGTCCGGGTCAAGGATATCCCGGCCAACAAAGAGTCAAAATACAGTTTAGAAGAGTGGTTGTCTGAAGGTGCTATTTCATCGAATCGATAAATGCCTTGTAAATAGCATCCAGCTCCTCGTCTTCTTTTTCCATGGCTTCTTTGTCTCCGCTTTTGACCGTATGCTCGAGTACGGCGATGCGTTTGAGAAGATACTCAAAGATCTTTTGATCGATGTCGGGCATGATGTTGTGGCTCAGAGGGGCATTGCCGTCGATGCGGCTGGAGACGCGGGCGGGGATCCCTACAGCAGTACTGTTGTCGGGTACATCGCGAATTACGACGGAGTTGGCACCCACTTTGGCGTTGGTTCCGATGGTGATGTTGCCCAGGACTTTGGCCCCTGCGCCGATGACGGCGTTGTCACCAATGGTGGGATGGCGTTTGCCTTTGGAGAGACTCACGCCGCCCAGCGTGACCTGCTGATAGATCAGGACATCGTTGCCGATGACGGTGGTCTCTCCGATCACGATCCCGGTGGCGTGATCGATAAAAACCCGACGCCCGATTTGGGCGCCCGGATGGATGTCGACAAACGTCAGAGCCTGCCCGATGCCGGAGATCCATCGGGCCGGAACCTTGAATCCGATGCGGTAGAGCGCATGGCTGATGCGGTACCAGAAGAGCGCCCATACCCCTGGATAATTAAAAAGCAGTTCCCAGTAGGAACGAAAAGCCGGATCACCCTTTTTGACGGTACGAAAGTCCTCGAGAATAAGTTGAATGAAGTTCACGGATTTCCTTTGTGGGGAGATGTCTGGAGCGACTGGATGGTCTTGAGGTAGCTGTTTTCGCCGAGGTAGAGGCTCAGGCGATCGAGCAGAGAGTGGCGCTCCGATTCGGCGATGTCCGGTGCGCGGAGGATCCCCTCTCTGAGGCGGTGAACGATCCGGTCGGTATCGTATTCGAGGTCCTCAAGAACATCCATGAGATTCTGGGCTTCAACCACCTGAGTGATGCGGTGCGTACCCTCCGCGTCAAACGTGATGACCGCTTCGGTCGGATGGGTGAAGAGGTTGTGCTGCATCCCCAGCACCTCCTGATAAGCACCGGTGAGGAAGAAACCCAGAAAGTACTCCTCGGTATCGACATCGACTTCGTGCAGGTAGAGCGGCGCTTTGGGATCAAAAGGGATCTCCCCGTCGCTGTCGCAGGTGATGTCCCAGATGCTGGCCGGACGGGTTGCTTCCCGATCGAGATGGGAGAGAGGCATCACAGGAAAATGCTGCCCCAGACCCCAAAAATCAGGCAGGGACTGGAACGAAGAGAAATTGACCAGGTATTTTTCCTGGATACGGTTTTGGAGTCGGCGAAGCTCCCCGGTACTCTCCGCACCGAGGAGGTGGATCGCCTTTTTGATAATAAGATGAACCAGGATCTCGGTATTGGAGCGATCTTCCAGGTCGATGTAGCCCAGATCAAAAAGGGTCAGCAGGCTCTCCATGTGATCGAGCGCGTCGTGGAGATATTCGCGGGCATGGGTACGCTCCATGCTTCGATACAGGTCGTGCAGCTCCTCCACCAGTGGCGGATTTTTGGGCTTGAGGCGCAGGGAACGCTCATGATATTCCTGACTGAAAAGTTCCAGCACCGGCGCGACCAGCACAGCATGCCCTGCGGCGATGAAGCGGCCCGATTCGGTAAAAATATCCGGCTCGGGAACCTGCTTGGATCGGGCGATCTCCTGCATGGAAAAGACCACATCGTTGGCAAACTCTTTGAGGGAGTAGTTGCGTTCAGCATGCCGGGAATCCTGCGCATACTCAACAGCAAGACCTCCGCCGATGTTGATGGCATTGAGGTTTTCCGCACCGCGCCGCTTGAGTTCGGCATAGATGTTCCCCGCTTCCCTGAGCGCCTTTTTGAGCGGTGAGATCTCCCCCATTTGCGATCCGATATGAAAATGGATCATCCACAGGTGTGCGATCATGTCGTGGGCCTGGAGCATCTCGTAAGCCTCGAGGAGCTCGGTGGAGGTGAGGCCGAATTTGGAGCTGTACCCTCCACTCTTGGCCCAGGTCCCCACTCCGGCGCTGTGGAGGCGTATCCGTGCGCCGATCCGGGGGGAGACAGGGGTATCGGTGTCACGGTTGAATTCTGCGTAAACCGAGAGGATCGTCTCCAGTTCGGCCAACCCTTCAATGGTGAGGGTGATGTTGTGGCCCATTTTGGCGCCGATGAAGGCCAGGGAGACCATCTCTTTGTCTTTGAAGCCGTTGATGGTGATCGGCGCGCCCAGGGGGGTGTGGGCCATGGCGAGGATCAGCTCGGCTTTGGAACCGGCCTCCAGTCCGTAGTCGTACTCCTGGGCAACCTCCATGAGGGATTCGATGAAACGGGGGAACTGATTGACCTTGAGCGGAAAGACGGCATGGAAGCCGCCTTGGTAGTTGAGTTCGGATCGGGCTCGGTCGAACTCGCCAAAAAGGCGGTCGATCTGCTTGCGGATGAGATGGGGAAAGCGGAGCAGCAGCGGTCCGGTGTAGCCTTGCTGTCGGATCGACTGAGTCAGGCTCAGCAGCGACGGGCGGTCCCCGTGATCGACCACGACGTGATCGTCTGCGATCGCAAAATTCCCTTCGCTCCAGATCGGGAGGCCGTAATCATGTTTCATGGCATCGGCTACTCGGTCATCATGCCGTAGGGGCGCCGGAGCTTCTCGGTCAGCTGTACCAGGCTTACCGCCCGCCCTTCGCGGGCAAATTCACGCCGGTCCATAAAGACGATCATGGTCGGTACGGCAAAGACATTGTAGTGCGCCGCAACTTCGGGTGAGTTCTCGGCATCAATGTAGCGCTGGGTGATCTGCGGGAAATGGGTATCGAACATCTCTTTGACTTTGGGGCGGAGGGCGTGGCAGACATTGCAGTGGATTCCGGAGAAGTAGAGCATGACGCCCAGTTCGTTGGTGATCTGCTCCTGGATAGCGTCAAGGGTGACGATTTCAAGTTCGGGCATCATGGCGGTGTCTCCTTGTTTTTTTGCGCCATTGTAGCACAATTTAGGTATGCATAAGGGCAATTATGGGATGATGCGTCTGTTGATAATAATTATCATAAGGAAACAGGATTCGATGAGAGATGCTTTGGTATTTTTTGGGGTAATAGCCGGGATCGTGGCGCTGGTGATGATCGGCAGCGGCAACGATCGGGCGCTTGTAAAGGTATACGATCGGGCGGTCACTGCCGATCCGCCCCGATGTCTGGCGCTGCAGATCTACCCTTCGGACGGGCCGATCGCCTCCGCGCTGCGCCAGGCATACCGGTTTGACCCTTCATGTCCCTATCGGCTGGAGGTGAGCGGAAAGAGCAACATCCACTGCACCTCCAACCAAAACAGCGACCGCAAAGCGCTCAGCGCGTTTCCGAGCAGTTTCTTGCGGATGGAGATCCGCAGGGGGATGCGCCTGCTTTACAGCTACTACATTGACTTGACCCGGCCGGCCAGTCCGGACGATGCGCTTGAGGCATTTGATCGGATCCGGCAGGATCTGCAGCTGCCTTAGCCCGGCACATCCGTCTGGGGTTTCAGCAGCCCCGCTTCGTACAGAAACGGCGAAGGTTTGAAATCGAGTTTTTTGATCCGATCGTACCGTGCCATGGAGAGGTAGAGGCGGTCTTTGGCCCGGGTGACCGCAACATAAAAAAGCCGCCGCTCCTCCTCGATCGCGCCGCCGCTTTGGTTCATGAGCTTGTGGTTGGGGAAGCGCCCGTCCATCAGATCGACGACGAAAACCTCGGTAAACTCCAGCCCTTTGGCCGCATGCACCGTCAGCAGGTTGACCCCCTCCCCTTCGCTCAGCTCGTTGCCGCCAAGCACCATGGCATTGACGAAACGATCCAGATCGTGGTAATGGGCACTGAGATCGAGCAGCAGGCGGGCTTTGCGTTCGATCCGCTCGCGTGATTGCGCACGGCGTTCTTCGTCGATCTCACCGCTTTTGAGTTGGGCACGCTGCGTCGAGAGGTGGTCAATGATCCCTTGATAGAGCGGAGAGTCGATGGCGTGGCGGAGGATGCTTTTGGGACTGTTGGCGCGCTTGGAGGCGAGGACAAATTGGTAAAATTCGCTGAAAAATCGCACGCCGTCTTGGCTGATACGGGGGTGCTTGAGGAGCGGATGGGCTCGGATAGGTTCGGGCAGATCCATGTGGGAGAATCGGGTGACCGATCCGATCTCTATGTCATCATCAAAAAGTCCCAGCTGGAGGTTTTTGTTGGGATTGAGCTTGGGGAGGTCGACGCGCCTGGGGTGCAGTACCCCTTCGATGAGATCGTTGTCGCCGAAATGAAGGAGGGACTGGAAGATCTCCTTGGCCAGGGCGGCGCCGATTCCTTTGCCGTATTCAAACACATGGATGAAGGCCATCATGTCGCGGGGGTTGACCAGCAAACTGAGCAGATCGAGGAGGAATTTGATCTCTTTGGATTCGAAGAAGCTGGTGCCCCCCTTGCGTTTGCAGGGCAGTCCGAGTTCCCGCAGGCTCGCCTCGATGCCGTCGGCG
>CAYSQV010000050.1:5133-8237 GCA_964433295.1 uncultured Nitratifractor sp.
AAAGACGACTGCGGTGTGGTCGTTGGGCGTGTGGGACTGTTTGATCATTTCGGCGATCGACTGGTACTGTTCGAAGAGCTCGTCATACATCAGGAGCCTGGGCGGGTAGCTTTTCTCTTTGTGGCGGCCCACTTCGAGCCGCTTGGGATAGATCCGCTCGTTGCGTTCGATGACGCGGTTGGCCAGGGAGAGGATAGGAGCGGTGGAGCGGTAGTTGGTCGTGAGTGTAAAGACCCTCGCCCCCGGGTAGCGCTCGGTAAAGGTGGCGATGTTGGCGATGTTGGCACCGTTAAACGCATAGATGCTCTGGTCGTAATCCCCGACACAAAAGAGCGAATCGGGCCGCAGTGCGTCGATCAGGGCGCCTTGGAGGGTGTTGGTGTCCTGATACTCATCGACGAGCACCTCACCAAAGGGGATCCGATGGGTCTCGAGATGCTGGAGTATCAGCAGCAGCAGGTCGTTGAACGAGGCAAATCCGTACTCCGCCTTGGTGCGCTCAAATTCGTCGCAAATATCGACGTAGATGTCCATCAAGGGCTCGTGCTCAGGGTAGCGTTCCACAAACCAGACATCAAAAGGCTCACGCGAAGCATTCTGATAGAGGCTGTAGAGGTCGTAGAGGTACGGAGCGGCGAACGGGTCGATGCCCAGATTCATCCGCTTGAAATGGCGCTTTTCGTAGATGCTCCGAAAGAGCGTTTTGAGCTCGCCTGGCTGCTTGAGCGAGAGTTGGGGCCGTGCTTTTTTGAGCCAGCGGTAGCTGACAGCGTGGAACGTCCCCGCCTCGATCTTCTCGATGGTTTTCTTGGGGAAATAGCTGCCCAAGCGGGCGATCATCTCGCCGGCGGCTTTGTTGGTAAAAGTCAGCAGCAAAATCCGCTCAGGGGCCATCCCCTGCTCCAGCAGATGGGCGATGCGGCCGACAATGGTGGAGGTTTTGCCCGTCCCGGCGCTGGCGATAATGAGATTCGCACCCGCGGGCGCGGTGGCAGCGGTGGCCTGCTCCGCGTTGAGCCCGGTCAGCGGCACGGTCAGGCGTGGCCGAGAAGATAATAGGTATTGGTCGTACCGACCTGTTCAAGCGCCACTTTGTATTTGTCGCTCCATTTTTGAAGTACCTCACGGTAGGCCTCGATCTCTTCAGGCTGTGCGGCATCGCTTTTGATCTTGAGGAGGTCGCGTGAGTTGGAGAGAGCGATGTATCCGTCAAAGCGGGCCAGCTCGTCTTTGAGACTCAAGAGATGCCTGGAGAAGGTGTCGAAGCCGTTTGTGGCACGCATTGCGCGTTCCATCTGGGTCAAAAGGGCATCGTTGAGGGGATAGCCCAGTTGAATGAGCAGGTTTTCGGGTGTGATATCAATGTGCATACAAAAGAGCCTTTTATCAAAAGTTTGTGTGGATTTTAGCGAGATTTGGGTTAGGAAAGGGCCTGGTCGACGGCGGAGCCCTTTATGCGGGGCGTACCCGCTCAAGAAGGACTTTGTAGTGTTCGAGGTTTTGAAAAGCCTTTTCGTAGCGCCAGCGCAGAACAAATTCAATGATCTCGTTTTTGTGCCCCTCCTCGAGCGTCTCAGCCTTGCCGAAATACCCCAGTGAGATGTTTTTGGCTTTTTTCTTGCCGTTTTTGTCAGGTTCATAGGTGATGGCGATCACCTGGACATATTTTCCCTCGCGGATCTCGCCAAAATCCTCCTCTTTGAGACCGATGCCGCTGATGTTCATTGCTTTGTAAATGAAGAGCTGATCGATCTGGGGTGCTTTTTCGTGTATCCCAAGCTCCACATAGAGCTGAGCGACCCGCAAAAGGTTTTCGACACGGATCGGCTCCCGGCTCCGATCCACCCCCATATGGTTGATCAATATTTCTCCGAGTTCTTCAAACGACAACGCCGGAGCTGAAGCGGCCTCCTTTTTGGATGCGGCGGTACGGCCGGATCGTGTTTTGGTCGAGCCAGATGACTTTTTCTCCTCTGTCTCCTGTGCCGTTAATTTTGCTTCGAGTTTGTCATTTAAAGCTTTCAGTTTATCCAGCGCACTACTCATAAAAACCCTTAATATGTGCCATTAAATGGCTTTTTTTACAAGATATTAAGTAATATAGTACACTATTTCTTATTAAATATATATAAAAATATCAAAAAAACTATTTGATAATATGAATCATTTCATTCACAAATATGATTTTTGTCCTATTTGTGAATATGGCCATATTATAAAATATATATCAATCCCCTAAAGCATACTCTTGGTAGAATAGCGTACTTTATTCTATGGGGTAGATATGGATTATTTAGAGATTACCGGCCGGAAAAAACTGAGCGGCTCGATTACCATCAGCGGAGCAAAAAATGCTGCATTGCCGGTGATCGCAGCGACGATATTGAGCGACCAGCCTCTGCGGCTGACCAACCTGCCGGATGTGGTCGATATCCGTACGCTCCTCAAGCTGCTGGACATGCTTGGGGGACAGGTCGACCACAGCACGACAACCGCCCGCATTGACAACGGGACCATGAATTCAACCAAGGCGGTCTATGAGATCGTCTCGCAGATGCGCGCTTCGATCCTGGTGCTGGGACCGTTGCTGACCCGATTTGGGGAGTGCGAAGTGAGTCTGCCCGGCGGATGTGCCATCGGGCAGCGCCCGATCGACCTCCATCTGAAAGCACTCGAAGCGATGGGGGCGACGATCGAGATCAAAGGGGGCTATGTGCGCGCCGAAGCGCCCGGGGGATTGCGGGGCGCCAAAATCATTTTCGACAAGATCACCGTCGGCGGGACGGAAAATGTTCTGATGGCCGCGGCCATGGCGCACGGCAAGACTCAGATCATCAATGCCGCACGGGAGCCCGAGATCGTCCAGCTGTGCGACATGCTCTCTGCCGCGGGCGTGGCGATCGAGGGGATCGGCACAGCGACCATAACCGTACACGGTACAGGGGGCAAGACGCTGGTCTGGGACGATCCGGTCGAGATCATCCCCGACCGGATCGAGGCCGGTACGTATCTGTGTGCCGGAGCGATCACCTACTCCGAGATTACGCTGGAGAAGGTCAACATCGAGCACATACAGGCGATGATCGACAAGCTTGAGACGATGG
>CAYSQV010000051.1:0-8186 GCA_964433295.1 uncultured Nitratifractor sp.
CCGGCTCCGGCAGAAGCTGCGTGATGCTCTCCAGCTGCCCGAGTGCCTGCGTTGACCGGTCAAACACAATGGCCTCACGCAGCGACAGCAGATCAGGCACAAGTGCGCGCTCCCCCGCTATTGGTTTAGCAGGGTTTAGAGGTCTGGTGAACGCAATCGTAAGTCATGCTATACTCTTTATCATAACAGGAGGAGACTATACCGAGCATATCATGTGCTTCCATGGATGCTCCCTGGGGTTATTATGCCACAAGGATCGGCATCAGTATCCGCCCCGTTCCCGCATCCTTTTTTCGATCCGGTGTCCGATGATCGAGAGGGAGAACGTGATCGCAAAATAGATCAGCGCGACGATGATCCAGGTCTCAAAGGGGCTGAAGGTGTTCGCGACGATCTCCCGGCCCACTTTGGTCAGATCGGTAATGGAGATGACCGAGACCAGCGAGCTGTCTTTGATCAGGGCGATCACTTCGCCCACAAGAGCGGGCAATGCCCGCTTGAGTGCCTGGGGCATAATGATGTAGCGCATGGTCGTAAACCCGCCCATTCCGAGTGATTTGGCCGCTTCGTACTGCCCTTTGTCGATCGACTGGATCGCTCCGCGCAATACCTCAGCCAGATAGGCGCCATAGAAAATCCCCAGGGAAACCACTCCGGCATAAAAACGCGGAATATCAAAAATGGTCGCCACAATAAAATAAAAGATGAAGATCTGCACCAGCAACGGCGTCCCGCGTATCACCGTGATGTAGACCGTTGCAATGTCTTTAAGGAACTGGAATTTCGAAAGTTTCATGAACGCAACCAGCGTTCCGATAATCAACGACAACAGTGAAGCAAGTGCCGAGATCTTAAGGGTCACCAGCAAGCCGTTGGTCAGGGGGCCCGCCGTCCAGGTTTTTTTCTCCCCGAGCACATCCCCTTCGTAGATCTTTTCACCGTCAACGTATTTGAGGGTATAACCGTCTGCATTGTAGACTTTGTGTGTATCCGATCCCCGGATCGTCACGGTGTGGCCGTCTATAGATATTGTGCCGTCAAACGGAGCCTCGATGGTCGATTCTTTTTCGTAGGCAAAATATTTAGGGACGGAACTCCACTTCCAAATGTAGTTCATTTTGGACGCAGCGATAAACAGGGCAAATCCCAGTCCGATAAAAAAGAGCAGAGCGATCAGGTGACCGACCGCTCTGTTTTCGAGAAAAGGAGTGTGCTTTCGGCTCATCCTTACTGTACGCGCTCCAGCCACGCATCGGACTCGAACCATTTGTCGTAGATCTTGTCATACGTACCGTCGTTCTGGATCTGATTGAGGTAATTGTCCAGCCAGTTGAGGAAGTCAGGATCCCCTTTGCGGACTGCCCATCCCAGAGGTTCAAAAGTCAGATCATCATCGAGGTGGACCAGCTTGTCCTTCCCTTTTTGCGCCATAAAGATGGCGTTGTAGGGTTTGTCATAGATCAGCGCGTCAGCCTTGCCGTTGAGGACCTCCTGAGCCGCATCGGCTTCGGTCTCAAACGTACGAATCTTGGCTTTTTTGAACATTTTGCGTGCTGCGATCTCACCGGTAACACCCAGCTTGGTGACGATGGTGTATTCGGGGGTATCCAGATCGGCAGCGTTTGTGACCTTGTCGGCCAGTTCTTTGCGGATTAGGAGGGTTTGCCCGACACTGATATAGGAATTGGCAAAGTTGACCTTGAGATTCCGTTTTTGTGTCACGGTCATTCCCGACATCAGAATGTCAAACTTGTTGGTCAGCAACGCCGGGATGATTCCGTCCCATGCAGTGGGAACCAGCTTGAGTTTGACACCCATTTTTTTGGCCATGTCGCGGGCGATATCGACATCAAACCCAATGATGTTCCCTCTTTTGTCCTTCATCTCAAACGGCATATAGCCGGGCTCCAACCCCACACGCAGCTCCCCTGTGGTGATGATCGCGTTGAGGGTCGATTTTTTCCAGAGGTTGATATCCTCCGCCGAAACGGTTGTCCAGGCAAAGGCCAGAGCCAGTGCCGCCAGTAGTGTTTTTTTCATCGTATTTCTCCTTTGTGTAGTAAGATGAATCAGTGTGTCAGGATCTCCTGAAGGAATTTTTTGGCCCGGTCGCTTGTGGGGTCGGTGAAGAAGGTCTCGGGATCATTCTCTTCGACGATCTCCCCCTCATCCATGAAAACAACCCGATCGCTCACCTCTTTGGCAAAGCCCATTTCGTGGGTGACAACCACAATGGTATAGTTTTCATTCGCCAGCGACTTCATCACCTCCAGCACTCCGCCGATCATCTCGGGGTCGAGCGCGGAGGTGGGCTCATCAAACAGGATGACACTGGGCTCCATCGCCAGGGTGCGGGCAATGGCAACACGCTGTTTCTGCCCGCCGCTGAGTGCATTGGGATAGTCGTGCGCTTTGTGTCCCAGACCTACTTTGTCCAGCAGGGCCTGGGCCCGTTCGTCCGCCGCATGCCGGGGGGTATGCTTGACCCTGGTCTGTCCCACCGTAACATTCTCAAGGATCGTCAAATGGGGGAAAAGGTTGAAATGCTGAAACACCATGCCCACTTTGGAGCGGATCTGGTTGATGTTGGCCTTGCGGTCATAGATATCTTCGCCGTCGACAAAGATGTGGCCGCTGTCAATCTCCTCGAGTCGGTTGATGCATCGGATCAGGGTCGACTTGCCGCTGCCGCTCGGGCCGGCGATGACGACAATCTCTCCCCGTTTGACGGAGAAGTTGATCCCCTTGAGGGCATGAAAGTCCCCAAAATACTTCTCGACCTGCTCCATAACGATCATCGGTTGCGTATCATCCATAAGAACAATCATAGTACAATTATCATTAAGATTGCGACAAAATGGGCACTTTTTTGGAGATATTATGGCGATAAAACCGTATCAGGCAGATGGGTTGCTTTTGCTGGTGGCCATCAGCTGGGGCGTGACGTTTTCGCTCGTGCAGGATGCCGTTGCGGATGTCCCGGTCTTCACCTTTTTGTTCTGGCGTTTTTTCTCCGCGTTTGTGCTGATGCTCCTGATCGTCCGGAAAGATCTCCTCCGCCTCACCCCTCAAACCTTTTTTGCCGGGGGGATTCTCGGCCTGCTCAATCTCGGCGCCTATACCGCCCAGACCTTTGGGTTGACCCTGACCCTCTCCTCCTCGGTAGCGTTCATTACCGGATTGTTCGTCCTGATTGTACCGCTGTTGGCATATTTCCTTTTTCGGCAGCAGGTTGCCCGCTCGGTCTGGATCGGGATTGGAATCGTGCTGCCGGGACTGTGGCTCCTGACGATGCGGGGGAACATCACTCTGGGGTGGGGAGAGGTCTATGCTCTGGTGTGTGCGGTTCTGTTTGCGCTGCATCTGCTCTATACCGATCAGTTTGCGCGGCGTTTTGATGTTCCCCTGCTGGTAACCGTTCAGTTTGGGACAATGGGGATCGGATCAGCACTGCTGGGTCTGGCGATCGACCATACCCTCTCTCCTGCCCCCTACTCGCCGGCTTTTGTCTCGGCGCTGGTTATCACGGTCCTTTTTGCGACGGTGTTTGCGTTTTGGGTGCAGACCAGCATGCAGCGTTTTACCACCCCAAGCCGTGCTGCGCTGATCTTCACTATGGAGCCCCTCAGCGCCGCGCTCTTTGCTTACGGATACGGGGGAGAGGTCCTGACCGGGTGGCAGATCTTCGGAGGAGGGCTGATCCTGGCGGGGATGATTTTTGCGGAGATGGGAACTCAGCAGGGAGAGCGTTCCGGGTAGTTTGCCGCTTACGCCCGCCACACAATCGCCATGTGTTCGATGGCGATGTCACTCTTTTTGGGCTTGATGGTAAAACGTTCGACGGGATGGTTCTCAAGCGCATACTGCTCGGCCAGTTCATCGATCTTCCCTTCAAGCTCAATCTCCAGATCCGCAATCTTCTCTTCCACTTCGGCGACCCGCTCCTGGGCACGACTGAGCTGGCCGCGCTCTTTGTAGGCACGGGTCCCCTTGTTGACCGCCCGGCCGATGCTGGTGGCACTCCGACGGCCAAAGAGGGCTCCCAGTACCGAGATCCCCACATCGATCAGTGTGCTGTTGGAGTCGGCTTGCTCCTTCTCGACCCGGGCCTGGGCGCGTACCAGCTGGTCATGAAGACGTTCGGCTTTTTTGCCGTAGCGCTCTTTGAGCTTTTCCAGAGCCTCTTCCCTGGCCTCTTCAAGCGCGTCCTGCAAACGTACCATAAAGGCATCCCGGCTCTGGCCGGGCTCCGATTCCATGCGCGGCGAACGGCAACGGTAGAGTTCAAGCCGCTCGTTGGCATAGAGATAATCACGCAGAGAGCGGGCCGCCGCGCGCAGCCCTTTGTCGGTCTCGACGCTCTCGGGAAGCGGCCCGAAGCGTGCATCCGCCGGCGCCTTGGTCGGCAGCGAATCGAACGGATCGATCTCCCGCTCCAGAGCATCCCACTCCAAATGCTCCATCCCCTCCAGATCCAATTGCCCGACAAAGGTGCGTTCGAGGTCGATCCCCTTGGCGGCATTGTGGAAGCCCACGGAAATCTCCGCGGCCAGATAGGGCAGATAACGGTATGTCTGACTCGGATCGGGCGCGAAATACTGTACGACACTCTCATCGAGATTGACCAACCGCTGATACTCCCCTTCGTCGGCAGACGGGGTTTTGACCGTCGGTGACGCGACACTCAAAGCAGCCTTTTGGTTTGCCATAAGGGTAGCGATCTCCTCTTTTTTAAGGGGACCTTTGAGGTAGCTCATCACCCAGCGGGTACCAAAGAGCCGAATATCCTCCAAATGGGCGCTGTTGAGAAAGAAGGTGCGTTTGCGGAGATTCGCCAGCAGGGCAGCGATCTCTTTTTTGTCAAACGACGCATCGACTTTGCCGCCCAATCCGTCGATCACCCGATCAATGTCCTGCGTGGTCTGCAGTCGCCCGATGCACCATGTGCCGATGTTGGAGAGTCCTTTGTAATCCAGATCGACCGGGTTTTGGGTGCTGAGTACGATCCCGATCCCGTAGGCCCGGGCCTGCTTGAGCAGCGTGATCATCGGCTCTTTGGATGGCGGATTTTTGACCGGAGGGAAAAAGCCGTAGATCTCATCCATATAGAGTAATGTACGCAAACGGTTTGATCCGCTTTGCAGCCTCATCCATGCTATATACTTATTTAGGAGCAAGGTGACAAAAAACATCCGCTCATCGTCATTCAGGT
The DNA here is from genome assembly GCA_964433295.1 of uncultured Nitratifractor sp. Classification (GTDB taxonomy): domain Bacteria; phylum Campylobacterota; class Campylobacteria; order Campylobacterales; family Sulfurovaceae; genus S017-3. The sequence continues at coordinate 5,213 of CAYSQV010000051.1, forward strand.
GGGCGATGGAGAAGATCGCTATCCTGGCTTTGCCCTCGGTATCGTAGAGAAGTCGGTCCATGTCGAGACTCTCTCCGGCCAGCCAGTTGGCGAAGTTGGGGGAGGCAATGACGGCATTGAACCGGGTGGCAAATTTAAAACGCTCATTCTGCGGATAAAAGCTCTCCACCGGCAGCACACCGATGGTCTCAAAAGCCGGCTGGATAATCGCCGCGACCAGGTCGGCCAGCGAGAGTGCCCGCCCCTGCTGCCAGCTGTGCGCAACGATCTGCGCAAGGAGAATGTACTCTTTGGAATCGAGCGGATCGGCGACGATCCCCAGCAGGCTCAACAGTCCGGTAACGGTGCTTTTCAGGTACGAAGCAAAATTATCAGCATCCCGCATGATCTGTTCGGGGGGCACTTCCAGCGACCCCATGAGGTTGACCGGCACTCCGGCACTGCTGCCGGGCGTGTAGATGGTCTTGGGCACCGCCGCAAAGCGGGCCACCCGTTCTCGGTCCTGATCCCAGCTTTCGATCCCCTCCTTCCACATGGTCGCGATCTTCTGCGCATAAACGGCAGGGTCTTCCCCTTTGGCCTTGGCTTCATCCGCGACCCACGGCTCGAACCGCTCCACCGAAAAATCGGGGTCAGCCAGGAGCAGATCCCCCATGTCCCCTTTGGGGTCGATGACAATGGCGGGGATGTTGTCGATCGCAGCCTCTTCGATGATTCCGATCCCCAGCCCGGTCTTGCCGCTGCCGGTCATACCGATGATCGCCGCATGGGTGGTGAAGTTTTTGTTTTTCAGCAGGGTCAGTATATCGGTGGGCTCAAAGCGTTCACGGTCAACATCCTTGCCCAGATAGAACAGACCGGCTTTTTCGTAGATCTCTTTCATGGCGGCTTCCTTTTTCACTCAGAATATGGGGAGTATTTTACCAAAAATCCTCCAAGTTATCGGGCGATGCCCGCATCCGGGGGTTCCCCCTCGACACCCGGAGGGGTGAGAGCCGGATCATCAACGAACGGATTGTCCGTAGGGGTCGGGGACGGTTGCGCAGTATCGGATTTTGGTTTGGGTTTGGGTTTTTTGTTCCCGTTCTTCTTTGTATCTGAGCCTTTTTTGGACGGGGTTTTGGGCTTGTTCTTTTTTGCGACCACTTTTTTGGGAGGAGGGGTGACCCCCTGCACCACAAACACATACGGATCCTGGTTGGTTTTCTGAAGACCGACAAGAAGATCTTTTTTGTCCCACTGGACATCAAACAGCTCCACCGGCGCCATCACTTTGTCGATCTCAACACCGTCCGAAAAACGCAAAGGGAGGCGATAATCATTGCCTTCGATCCGCAGAAGGGCATGATCCTCTTTGGCAACGATCCAGCATACTTTGGCCTGAGCCAGCCCGTGGAGGGAATGGCTGGTATTGTTGAGACAAAGCCGATCGAATTCCCCGTTTTTGATCGTAATATTTCCGTCGCTTTGAAAAATGTCCCTATAGAGTACCAACACCCCCCGGTCGGCATTGAGAGCCTTGGTAAGGAAGGCAAAAAGATGCCGGGTAGAACGCTGCTGCATATTGAGCGCGCCATACAGCCCCAGCAACACGAGAGAGAGCAACACGGTGGAGATGAGCATCTCCAAAAGCGTAAACCCGTGACGCCGCCGCATCTTAGCTGTCCATCAATCCGACGCGAATGGCTTCTTCGTAGCTGATCTCACCATCGACAAGCATCTGCTTGAGTTCGTCGGCGATGGTGCGCATCCCGGCTTTGCGCATGGTTTCGCGAATCTGATGATCGTTGATCCCTTCTTTCATCATCTCTTTTACTTTGTCGTTGAGGATAAAAAGCTCCCCAACCGCCTGGCGCCCCTTATAGCCCGTGTAATCACATGCCGCACAGCCGACGGCCTTGTAGTAGGTGCCTGAATAGGGAACATCAAGCTCATGGGTCACCCGCGGGGAAAGGAAAGTGCGTTTCTTGCATTCCGGGCACAGTTTGCGAACCAGTCTCTGCGCCAATACTCCCAGAAGCGTAGAAGATATCAAAAACGGTTCCACTTCCATATCGACCAGACGGCTCAGAGCCGAGGTGGAGTCGTTGGTATGCAGAGTCGAGAGCATCAGGTGCCCAGTAAGGGCCGCCTGGATAGCGATCTTGGCCGTCTCCACATCCCGGATCTCCCCCACCATCACCACATCAGGGTCCTGGCGCAGGATCGAGCGCAACCCGGCCGAGAAGGTCAACCCTACCTTTTCGTTGACCTGGATCTGACTGATATCGTCGCTGTTGTATTCGACCGGGTCTTCGACGGTGATGATGTTTTTGTCCGGTGACGAGAGATACTGCAGAAACGAGTGGAGCGTGGTCGATTTGCCCGATCCGGTGGGACCGGTGACGAGGATCATCCCGTGAGAGTGGTTGAGCAGCTTGTAGAACTCTTCGGTCAGATCTTCCGGAAACCCCAGCTCTTCGAGTGAGGGGATATTCTCGCTCTGCATCAGGATCCGCATGACGATCCGCTCTCCATAATAGGTCGGCAGTACCGAGACCCGCACATCGAGGGTTTTGCCGGAGATGGAGACCTGGGTGCGTCCGTCCTGCGGGACACGCTTTTCGGAGATATCCAGTCCCGAGATGACCTTGATCCGGTTGACAACAAGCGTGGTGACATTTTTGTCCAGGTCAATATGCTTGGTAAGCGCTCCGTTGACACGGAAACGCACCTCGCCCCGACGCTCGTGGGCCTCGATATGGATATCACTCGCGCCCCGTTTGATCGCCTGAAAAAAGAGAGAGTTGACCAGTTTGATAATGGGGGCGGACTCTTCGGAGTCAAGCAGATCCTGAGAATTCTGGATAAATTCCAGCAGATCCGACTCGGCCTCAAACAGCTCCTCGGAGGCCGCTTCCATCTCGTCAAACGTGCTCCCGGTGTGGATCTCCAAAAACTTATTGCGCAGACGGGAGAAGCTCTCATCGTCGGT
>CAYSQV010000052.1:0-8178 GCA_964433295.1 uncultured Nitratifractor sp.
GGAGAATACGGTACATTCTCCCGTCTGCGCCCCATCCACACCAATGTGGTGGTTTACGGCTTTATGTTAAGCGGTATTTTTGTCGGGTTCTACTACTCGGCCCAGCGGGTACTCAAGGTCTCAATGGGTGAGTCCAAGCTGTTGATGACCCTGGGGTATCTGCAGTTTTTCCTCTACCTGATCGCAGCCAGCGGAATGGTTATCTCGGAGGGAATGGGGATCACCACTTCCAAAGAGTACGCTCAGATGGAGTGGCCTCTGGATATCCTGATTGTCGTGATCTGGGTATTGTGGGGTGTGATCATGTTCGGCCTGATCGGCATGCGTCGTGAAAAGGCCCTCTACATCTCCATGTGGTACTATGTGGCAACCTTCCTCGGTGTGGCCATGCTCTATCTGTTTAACAACATGGAAGTCCCGACCATGCTTGCTTCGGGCGGTCTGGGTGCCTGGTGGCACTCGGTCTCCATGTATGCCGGCACCAACGACGCGATGGTGCAGTGGTGGTGGGGGCACAACGCCGTGGCGTTTGTCTTTACTGTACCCATTATCGCTCTGATTTATTACTATCTCCCCAAAGAATCCGGTCAGGCGGTTTATTCGTATAAACTCTCTTTGCTGTCATTCTGGGGATTGATGTTTGTTTACCTCTGGGCCGGCGGTCACCACCTGCTCTGGTCGACCGTGCCTGACTGGGTGCAGACTATGGCTTCTATCTTCTCAGTTATTTTGATCCTTCCATCATGGGGCTCGGCGATCAACATGCTCCTGACCATGAAAGGGGAGTGGAACCAGCTGACGGATAACCCGCTCATCAAGTTCATGATCCTTGCCTCAACATTCTACATGCTCTCCACACTCGAAGGACCCATCCAGGCGGTCAAATCGGTCAATGCCATTGCACACTTTACCGACTGGATCCCCGGACACGTCCACGATGGTGTTTTGGGCTGGGTGGCCTTTATGGTTTTTGCGACCCTGATGCACTCAGCTCCCCGCGTGTTCAAGCGCGAGATCTACAGCAAGTCGCTCCTTGAAGCACAGTTCTGGATCCAAACAGTTGCTGTTGTGCTTTACTTTACTTCCATGTGGATCGCAGGTATCACTCAGGGTATGATGTGGAGAGCTGTTGATGAGTACGGCAACCTGATGTACAGCTTTATCGATACCGTCAATGTTCTCCATCCTTACTGGGTTATTCGTGCCACAGGTGGGACACTGTACTTTATCGGATTGCTTATGTTCGCGTACAATTTCTTTATGACAGCTACGGCCGGACGCAAGCTTGAGACGGAACCCCAGTTCCGATCACCTATGGCATAAGGAGGTAGGTTATGTTTCATTGGTTGGAAAAAAATCCATTCTTCTTCACTGTCGGGGTCTTCTTGACCATTGCGTTCGCAGGGGCTGTTACGATCCTGCCTAACTTCAACAAATCGTCTCAGCCCATCAAGGGGCTGAAGCCTTATACCGTACTGGAACTGGCCGGGCGTCATGTCTATATCAAAGACAACTGCCTCTCCTGCCACTCCCAGCTGATCCGTCCGTTCAAGGCCGAGACTGACCGTTACGGCAAATACTCCCTCTCGGGTGAGTATGCCTATGACCGTCCGTTCCTCTGGGGTTCTCGCCGTATCGGGCCCGATCTGCACCGTGTTGGAAACTACCGGACTCCGGATTGGCATGCCAACCACATGTGGGATCCGACCTCGGTCGTCCCCGGATCGGTTATGCCGGCGTACAAGCATCAGTTTAGCAATATCGCCGATATTGAGACAGCATATGCCGAAGCGGTTACGGTCAAAAATGTTTTCGGTGTCCCGTACGCCGATGACATCAAGCCGGGCAAAGCTGCATTCAAAGCGTACAAGCCGAAGATTCTTGCCGAAGCAAAGAAAATTGCCGAGCAGATGAAGAACAAAGAGCTGATCGCCAAGGTCGAAGCGGGACAGATCCCCGAAGTGGTCGCGATCACCGCGTATCTTGAGCACTTGAAGTAAGAGGAGCCGGGTATGACATTGGATCAACTGTCCATCTACCTGTATGTGATCGGCAGCGGTATCACGGTGGTGGTGTTTTACAGTTACATTGTCTACCTGTACCGCAGCGAAAAAAAGGGTGAGAAGGATTATGAAAAATACGGCAAGATCGCTCTGGACGATGAGATCGATTCGACACCCGTAGAACAAGATCTAACTCCCGCGAACTAAAAGGAGAAGAGGAATGAATGCATTTATCGTAAAAGGACTTGCGTTTGCTGCTATATTGATGATCGCAACAGTCGTTGTGGTGCAGCAGCTGCATATTGATTTGAGTGATCCGATCAACTGGATCACCATTCTGGGTGCCCTGGCGATCGCCGGGCTGTCGTTTGGTGTGGCGGCCAAATACATGGCGCAGATGCAGACTGATACTGCTTCGGGCGAGCTGGCCGAAGAGAATTGGGACGGCATCGGCGAGTACAAAAACGAACTGCCTGCCGGTTGGGCCTATTCGTTTCTCGGCGTTATGATCTGGGGTATGTGGTATTGGTTTATGGGGTATCCCCTCAATGCGTTTAGCCAGATCGGTCAGTACAACGAAGAGGTAACGGCCTACAATGCCAAATACGAGGCCAAACACAAAAATGCCGATGCGGCTACCCTCAAAGAGATGGGCGAGTCGATCTTCCTCGTCCAGTGTGCTCCCTGCCACGGTGAGACCGGTGACGGTCTGAGCGGCAAAGCACAGGATTTTACTAAAACCCGTACCAAAGAAGAGGTCTTGGGGATCATCAAAAACGGTCAGAATGCACTGGGTGCATTTCCCGGCGGCATGCCTCCGGGTATGGCGCAGGGCGCAGCTGCTGAAAAAGCAGCCGAATACGTCGCCGGCGGGTGTAAGGGGACAGCTCCGGCCGAGTTTGGCGTCTGTGCCGGATGCCACGGCGCGACCGGAGAGGGGATGCCCAATGTTGCTCCCAGCCTGAAAGGCTACGATGTCAAGAATGCGTTGGCCAAAGGAAAGGCCGGCAAGATTGGTATCATGCCTTCGTTTGCCAACCGCTTCACCCCGGTTCAAGAAAAAGCTCTTGAGAGCTACGTAAATTCACTGAGTCAATAAGGAGCGAATCATGGCAGTAACAGAAAATACCAAACGAAGAGTTTGTTTGAATCTCAACGGCGTAACCGGTATGTTGATCGCGACTGTGCTTTTGCTGAGCATATTGGTGGGTCTGACCTACTGGGATATTCAGGTCCAAAAGCAAAACGCGACCAACTTTTACGATCCGGCTCCCCTCTGGGGCAGTACAAGCAACGTCAAAGCGATCAGCAAAGACAATGCAAATTTTGCGTTTCAGCCGGCGAAATAAAGGATAGATGATGATCAAAATTATGGATAAAGTCCTCGGAATCGGAATGCTTATCACAGCCATTGCTTCACTGGTGGCTGTGTTTGTAACCGGTGTCCTGTATGTAGGATAGTCGATGATACACAACGCACTGCGGGCGGTGGCGCTCGCTTGTGCTCTTCCGCTTTTACTCTCCGCAAACTTTCTCATCAATGACTATATCATCAGCCCAAAAGCGGCTCAAGAGATCGAAAAGATGGGGAATGAGCTGTCGGAAAAAACTCAGATCAACGCCTACGTGATCGCAACCACGGATCGCCTGAAGCGTACAACGAATCTCTACGAGTATCTCAAGCGGTATGAGTCCAGGCTGCAAGCCCCTTATGCTCTGATCTTTTTTGCTCCAAACAGTCGCCGGATCGGATTGCTTTTTTCTTCAGATGCGATCAAAAAAATGGTCGATGGTGATGAGGTCAAAAGCTATGCGATCGATGTGATCAGCATCGAAGACAGCAATTCCGTGCAGTCTCGCTACGATGTGGGAGTGGTGCAGGCCTATTCGGAACTGGCCGACGAGATCGCTGCGGCCAAGGGGATAAAACTCTCTACCACCATTCACGATCCGTATCGCTGGATCATTACCCTGATCCGATGGGTAGTATTGCTCGGTTCCTTAATCGTACTTTGGGTATATTTCGGCCACCCAATCTACCAAAGGATACGCCATGGCAAACAACAGTAACGGCAGCGGAAAATACTGGCCCTATCTCATACTGGGATTTATTTTTATTGGATTGTTTCTGGGGTTTTGGACAGTTAGATCAGCTATATCCATGCCGGTCAGTGAATCCAACGAATACCAAAAAAAATACCAGGATGCCGATACAAACATCAATGAGATCCTCGAGGCCCAGGCACGTTTTGACCGTCGGTACAAACTCGAGCCGGTCGATTTCAGGCTTTCAGATTTCAAGCCCAGGGTGATGGCGCGCAAACCGGGCCGGATCATCGCACTCTCCTCCAGGATGACGATCGCGTATCGTCTGACCGACGTCGAGGGCCGGGCGGTCAACGATGCCAATGTGACCCTGCTTGTTACCCGTCCCCAGACCCGGGATGATGACCAGACTTTTGAACATTTGCCGGCAAAAAACGGTGTCTATACCACGCCGACCGTTCTCCTCCCCAAGGCGGGCCGCTACATCCTGCGTCTGCGTGTTCAGAAAGGGGATGCCGTGGGCTTCATGGAACACGAGGGGTACCTGTGAAGCCGTAAGTTTCTTTTCGGCAGGGGACACGCCCCCGTGATCCGGAATTCCCCCGTACGTTTTACCCATATATTCACGTAGGGTGTTGTGCCCCCACAACACGCTGCCTCAAATGTCGTCGGGGGACAACACCCTACGGTAACACCCCTCTCACTACGGAATTGCCCCGGAATTTCACCGATATTTGCTATAATCCTCTCATGAAAACACTTCAGGTCTTTCCCACATCCCGTGCCATTCGCCACGCCAAAGCAGCCTGGCAGCACATCGATGCTCTGTTGCCCGATACGATGCGGATGGATGAGTTTGAGTCGCGCTGCATTACCCTGGGTGATCGGGCGCTGATCGATCCTCTTTGGCGGGTACTGTTGTTGCGCGAGGCGGCCGATTTTTCCGAATTTGCTGTCTTTGACATGGAGTGTACACTGGCGAAATTTTTTGCCCGAAGTGAGGGATTGTTCCGTTTTTTTGAGGAGATTGCCCGGGAAGAGGTGACACTGGAGCGCTTAAAAGAGGCAGATGCCTATGCGGAGTTTGGTGATCACCTGGCGGTGTTGGCTCAACTGCAGGAGCGGTACAGGGTGTTGCTGGAGGCCCGCGGATTGAGTGATGCGATGTTTGTCCCGCAGGCGGCCAGACTCAATGAAGGATTTCTGACGCAGTACGCACGGATCGAGATCCACCTCGAGGGGCTGCTCAGCCGATACGAGCTGCGCCTCCTGGATCAGGTCGCCGCTCACACGGAGGTCGTATTGCACATAAACACGACCCCTTTTAGTACCAAAATGATTGAACGATTCCTCGAACAGGGTATCTCCATCGCCCCCAACAGCATCACACATATTGATCTGAGCCGCCGTCGGGTACTTCAGACCCACCCATGTGCCACCGAGATCCGTGCCCGGGTGGTGGCGGTATCCGAGCGTTATGAGCAGACCAGCGCAGCACTGGTACAGATCCACCGCATGATCGAAAGCGGCATCCCTCCGGAGCGGATCGCACTGATCCTGCCCGATGAGAGTTTCAAGGAGCCCTTTCGTCTATACGATAAATACAACAACCTTAATTTTGCCATGGGGTTTGACTATGCTCACGGTCGTACCTACAAAATCCTCGATGCCATCAGTCGCCACTGGCGTGCACCCGATGCGCAGACACTGGAGCGGCTGGAGCGGTACGGTCTGAGCGAAGAGCAATATGCCGTGCGAACGGGCATCGTAGGGGTGGAGGAACTCCTGGTCTGGCTGGGAGGGCTGGATCTGGACGAAAAAGACCCGCTGCGTATCGCCCGTGTCACCGAAGCACGTGAGACCTTTGCCCGTCTGTTTCCCGATGAGCGGCTTACCCTCGCCGAGTGGCTCCACCTGTGGTTGCGGCAACTGGACACCATCCGTATCGATGATCTGCGCGGCGGGATGGTGACGGTGATGGGGGTGCTGGAGACACGCGGAGTGAGCTTTGACGGGGTGATGATTGTTGATTTCAACGACGGCATCGTCCCGGCCACCGTCGCCAAAGATCAATTTCTCAACTCCCAGGTACGCGCATTCGCCGATCTGCCCACCCGCAGTGATCGGGAAGCGCTGCAAAAGCATTACTACCACCGTCTGCTTTCCGGGGCAAAAGACGCGGTGATACTTTACGCCACATCGGATGATCGTCTCCCTTCGAAGTTCCTTTATGAACTGGAGTTGCAAAGCGTCGACCCCGTATCGGTACAACCCAGCCTGCTTTACGATCAGCCCTCCCGCATCGTCCCCGAGTCCGATCCGGTAGTGTCGGCGTTTGATGCGGGGGCACAGATCTGGTCGGCTTCCCGTCTGGCGACCTGGCTTGGATGCCGGCGCAAGTACTACTACCGCTACATTCGGGGGATCCAGCCCAAACCCGACACCGAGCTAAACGAGGGGGCGTTCCTCCATACGCTGCTTGAGCATCTCTACCGCAGGGTCGATCACTACGACACTCCCGAAGCGCTGCGCGACCGGCTCCACCGTCTCATGGATGAACTCCTCCCCGAAGATACTCCACGGATCGCCTACCAGAAGATCCTCTGGAAACGCAAGCTCGAACCCTTCATCACACAGCAGATCGTCCATTTCCAAAGCGGCTGGCGGGTCGTGGAGCGGGAGAAGGAGTTCGCCGGGCAGATCAACGGTTTGCGCTTCAAGGGTCGTATCGACCGGATCGATCAGGATGCAACCCGTACCCTCGTGATCGACTATAAGAGCGGCTCGCTGAGCGAGGCCAATCGCAGCAAAAACCTCGAGGAGGCGACCGATTTTCAGATGAACATCTACCGTCGCCTTGTGGAGCCGGACCGTCCCAATGCCGAGCCGGTCTTTTGGGAGATTTTCGGAGAGGGAAAAACGATTCCGGCGCAGGGACTCGACGAGAAAGAAGAATACCTCAAAAAACATCTCGAAGAGCTGGCTGATACCAGAGAGTTTACGGCCCAAAAGACCGAGAAACTCAGCCGATGTACTTATTGTGAATTTGCACTTTTGTGCGGCCGCGGGGAGTACCTGTAGGCGCCTCCGGCTATGCGTGGATCCTGCGACGCATTCCGATCAGCGCGATCCCCAGCATACCAAGCACCATCCCCAGGCCGCCCCACCATCGCAACGCGGGGATTGCGTTGCCGGTGATTTTGCTGCAGGGGCAGCCAAGTGCCGCATCGAGTGTGAAATTTTGGGGGGCACCTCCAGCGCCCATGGTTACCTTTTGGGTGAAACCGTCTTTGTCGACGCCATCACCATATGAATACCCTTTTTTGAGCAGAGAAGGGGGGATATGGAATCGGATCTGGTATGTCCCGGCGGGTACTCTGAATGCGTATTCGCCCTTTGGGCTTGTGGTGACCTCGGCGGGGTATTCGGTGGGGGTGGTGGTCAAAGTGTGTTTGTCCGGATCACTCCAGTAGAGTTTGTTGCCACGATCATCAAAGAGTTCGACTTTGGCACCCGCAATAGGCTCATCGACCCCTTTGTCTCCTCCGTCGTATCGGCTGTCGCCGTCTTTGTCGATCCAGAAATAGCGGCCGATCAGATAGGGGGTCTCAGGCGTAGCACCGTCGTAATGGATACCGATATTGATGCGGAGGGTATTGGTGCCCGGATCGGGCGTAATAGGATCGCTCAGACCGGTAGTCGGATCAACCGCCGATCCGTGCGCGGCATCTCCCTCTCCTTTGAGTGTCAGGACATACCCTTCGGGCAGGGTGGCTGTGTCCACCTTGACCCGGTAGGTGCGGTTCGAAACAAGTCCGTCAAAACGGTAGATACCGGCAGGGTCGGTTTGGGTCTGTTTTTGAAGCAGACGCTTGTTTGTCGGTGCTTGGGTGAAACGGTTGGAAGTTTGGACCTCCCGGATCGTTTGGCCGTGTGCGTCTAGCAGCTTGACAACGACTCCGGGCACTCCTTTTTCGTTCGGATCCCATATCCCGTCGGCATTGTCATCAAACCAGATATAACCGATCAGATCAGCATGGCTCGGTGGCGGAGTGGGAACGGTACCGTTGTGGTCGTCGGTATCGGGTCCGGCATTGACTGCATCGATCACCGCCTGAATCTCCTCGGC
>CAYSQV010000053.1:0-7929 GCA_964433295.1 uncultured Nitratifractor sp.
AAGGATTCCGCCATATATTTCGGTCCTTTTCCATCTGCAGGATCAGTACGTAGTTGAAATTTTGCGGAATTTTGCGGAAATAGTTGATGATCTCTTGGCGATCCATCCTGACCCTTGAATTTTTTTGATATTATATCCAAAAGGAAATAACAATGGATTTCGTTCGATTTGCCTTGCTTGAAGCGTACCCCGGTGTGCGCCATGGTATCAGTACTCGGGATCTGACGTCGCCGCTGGAAGGTTCCATGGCGCTCCATACGGGGCAGGCACCCTCCCGTGTCAGTCTCAATCGTGCCCGAATCGAAAGCTACTTCGGACCGGAGGCACACTTTGTCTCGGCGTTGCAGGTGCACGGGGATCGTGTCCATGCGGTCACCCAAGCACACAGTCGTGGCTGGGATCGGGTCGATGAGCGTCTACAGGTTGACGCAATGGTGACCGATCTGCCCGGTGTGGTGCTGACGATCCTGACGGCCGACTGTGTACCGCTGTTGCTCTACGATCCGGTGCATCAGGCCATTGGCGCGGTGCACGCCGGTTGGCGGGGCACGCAGCAGGAGATCGCACGCAAAACTGTCGAGAGAATGGGGGGGCTCTATGGAACAGAAGCGGCCGATCTGATCGTGGGTATCGGCCCGGCGATCGGCGGATGCTGCTATGAGGTAGGTGCCGAGGTGGCAGAACACTTCACCGACTATCCCGAGGCGGTCGACGAAAAAGGCGGAGGCAAATACCTGCTGGACACCAAACAGATCAACGCCGCGCAGCTGCTGGCAACGGGGGTCCCGCAGGAGCAAATCGAGGTCAGTGAGATCTGTACCATGTGCGAACACAGACGTTTTTTCTCCTACCGTGCTCATCCCGGTGAGCCGGGGCGGTTTGCCAGTAGCATATCTCTAAACCAAGATAGTGTATAATCCCACTCTCCAAACCAATGCGCCCGTAGTTCAGCTGGATAGAACGTCGGATTCCGGTTCCGAAGGTCAGGGGTTCAAATCCTCTCGGGCGTACCACCCTTTTTTAACTAAAAATTACCCCAATCTCCCCTTGAAATCCTCATACCCAAATTTTCGTACCACCTCAATCTCCCCATTGCTGCGCAATATAGCGATGTCGGGCAGGGGGATGCCGTTGAAGGTAGTGGCTTTGACCATGGTATAGTGCATCTGGTCCTCGAACACGATCCGATCGCCGATCTGCAAGGGAGCGTCGAAGCTGTAATCCCCCATGATGTCGCCAGCCAGGCAGCTGTTGCCAGCAAGGCGGTAGGTGTGGGGCTTGTCCCCCGGCTGGCCGGCGCCGCGTACTTCGGCGCGGTAGGGCATGATGATGGTATCGGGCATGTGGGCTTCGGCGGAGGTATCAAGAATGGCGATGTCGATGCCGTTGTGGACGATATCCATCACGGTGGCGATCAGTGGCCCGGTCTCCCAGCCGACCGCTTCACCCGGTTCGAGATAAACCTCCAGATGGGGGTGGCGGTCGCGAAAGTCATTCAAAATTTCGATCAGTTTCTCCCGGTCATAATCGGCACGGGTGATGTGATGCCCGCCGCCGAAATTGACCCACTTCAAATGGGGAAGGTAGTCACCGAACTTCTCCTCAAAGACCGAGAGTACCTCCCCAAGAGCCTGTGAATCCTGCTCACAAAGCGCGTGAAAATGGAGCCCTTCGATATGTTTTAATATCTCTTTGTTCATATTTTTTGATAATGTTCCCAGCCGTGAGAAGGGGGCGCAGGGGTTGTAGAGCTCGGTGGGAGCGGCGGAGTGCTCGGGATTGACCCGCAGGCCGAGAGAGAGGGCAGGATTGGCCGCTTTGGCCTGTGCGGCGAAGCGCTCAATCTGAGCAGGGGAGTTAAAGACCATGTGGTGCGAAATAGCCGCAATATGGTCGACCTCTTCCTTTTTGTAAACGGGTGAATACGTATGGACCCCCCCCCCAAACTCCTCATTCCCAATCCTTGCTTCATTGAGTCCGCTGGCACAGGTGCCGTCAAGATAATATTTTATAATATCAGATTCGCGCCAAAATGCGAATCCTTTGAGAGCGAGCAGGATCCTGACCCCGGTCTGCTCTTTGATATGTTTCAATATCTGCAGGTTGGCTTCGAGCAGATGCTCTTCGAGCAGCCACACAGGCGAGGAGAGCTTGGCGAGAATTTCGGGAGTGATGCGGGAGGTTCTGGTGATCGTTTTCATGGGTGGGATTATAGCATATCACTCCGCCATCTTCATTCGTGTCAGCAGACCGGCGGTTGTTGTGTAGCCAACCTCTGTAAACTTCAGCTTGCCCTCGCTGTCATAAACGAAGGTTGTCGGATATGCAGGGACTTTGAAACGGGCAGCCCATTTGCCTGATGGGTCATTGAGAACAGGATAGATCACATTATGTTCTTCGAGCCATTTTTGGATATCTTCATCGCTTCGACTGTTGACCGCTATGGTCAGCACATTATATTTTTTTGCTACGGAAGAGACATTGGGCGCCTGTTGTTTGCAAACAGGGCACCACGTACCCCAAAATTCGATCATCAGGGGCTTACCTTTTGATTTTTCGCTATCAAAATAGCTTCCGTCGATCAGCGTACCGGTGATGTGGGGGAGGGTGGTGCTCTCAAGCCTGGGCGCGCGCCACCAGCTCATGGCGGTGCTGGTGATCCAGAGGACAAAAGCGAAGAGGGCGATCTCGCGGAAGATGCGGAGGAGTTTTGGGGTCATGATGTGCTGCTTTTTTGGGAGGTATTATAGCCAAATGGTGGCGTATAGTAGAATACGGAAGGACGGGATGAGGATCTGCAGGAGCATTTCTTAAACGTCAAAAATGGATAAACGCTGATTCTAAGGATATTTGGTCAGTATGTTTAAATGAAGGTGGCGGAGACGGAGGGATTCGAACCCTCGATACCCGTTAGGATATGCACCCTTAGCAGGGGTGTGGTTTCAGCCAACTCACCCACGTCTCCAAATGGTGGATGGCATTATAAGAAAGGGTCGTTGAAAAAGGGCTTAAACGCCTAAGTGTGTTTGGCGAAAAATTGGATAGAATACTGCCAAAAAAAGTGAGCACAATCCGATGCAGAAATATACTCCGTTGATTATCCTGGCGATGTTTGTGGTGGCCGCGTTTGTGATCATCCAGGGGCTCAATACCGCCGACAGACTGGCCCACCCCAAGCCGGCTACTCAGCCGATGAGCCGATAGCCGCAAGGATCTTGGCGACCTTGGCAGCCGGATCGGGATCACGATAGATCGGGCGGCCAATGACGGGGAAATCGACCTGCTCTTTGCGGGCGGTTTCGAGGGTAGCGACCCGCTGCTGATCCCCGGCATCCTCTCCAAACGGACGAATCCCCGGGCAGAGCGTAAGAAAAGTGTCCCGGGTGGCTTCTTTGATTGCGCGGCTTTCGAAAGTACTGCATACGACTCCGCTGAGCCCGGCGCGGGCAGCCATGACAGCAAACTCTTCGGCTTTTTCATCGATCCCTTTGCCGTAGATCTCCCGGAAATCCTCCTCATCAAAAGAGGTGAGCGCCGTCACAGCAAGTACAAGCGGATGGTGTTTTTGCTGATGGAGGCGTTCCATCACGGTGTGCATGGCGGTCTCCCCGGCACTGGCGTGAAGGTTGAACATATCGACCCCCAGCAGGGCGATCTCTTCGGCGGCATCGGCCATGGTGTTGGGGATGTCGTAGAGCTTGAGATCGAGGAAGATCTTGAAATGGGGGTTGATCTGTTTGAGGGTGTCGATCAAGGCTCCTCCATCACGGATGTAGCTGCGGAAGCCGACTTTCATCCAGAGGCTGTCGTATTGGGCCAGTGATTCGGCCAGTTTCATGTTTTCGGCCGCGGTGGGGAGATCGAGAGCGACGCAGAGTTCCATGCGTGATCCTTCGGAGTGAATTCTGTTATGTTTATCTGCTATAATTCTATCCAAAATCAACTGCAAGGAATCCCCATGTTTGGCAAAAATCTCAAAGAATACAATCTCACCCCCGAAGAGCTCGACAAGCTCCAGTACGCGATCGTCGAGACCTCCAAAGGTACCATCGTCCTCAAACTCTACCCCAAAGACGCTCCCATTGCCGTCTCCAATCTCGCCGAGCTGGCCAACAGCGGCTTTTACGACGGGCTCAAATTTCACCGTGTGATCCCCGGCTTCATGGCACAGGGCGGCTGCCCCCACTCCAAGGACAACCCTGCCATGGCCGGCACCGGGGGACCAGGCTGGGCGATCAAGTGTGAGACTGACAACGGCATCAAACACAAGCGCGGAGCCTTCTCCATGGCACACGCGGGCAAAGACACCGGCGGCAGTCAGTTCTTCATCACCTTCGTCGACACCCCACATCTTGACGGCGTCCACACCGTCTTTGGCGGGATCGAAGAGGAAGACATCGAGAGTTTCAAAGTCCTTGACAGCATCCAGCAGAATGATGACATCAAGAGCATTCGGGTAGTGGAGAGCCGAGGATAAGAGAGCATCCTGTTCCCGTCATGCCTGCCGTCGCACGGCTGACATGCGCGTGCCGGAATCGGCCACTCTGCACCTGCAAGAAATGGTACGATTTGGATATTTTTATAGGCGGAGTGTTTGCCCTTTTGTGCTGCCATAATATGGCCGAAGAGGCTTAGAGTGCCTCTTCGTTCTCCTCATCGGTACGGATACGTACGACCCGGTTGACGTCGCTGACAAAGATCTTGCCGTCGCCGATTTTGCCGGTTTTGGCGGCTTCCTGAATGGTTTTGACCGTCAGATCGGCAAACTCCTGAGAGCTGACATAGATCTCGAGCTTGACCTTGGGGATGAAATCGACGACATATTCCGCACCACGGTAAAGCTCAGAGTGCCCCTGCTGGCGGCCGTAGCCTTTGACCTCAGAGATGGTCATTCCCTCAATCCCTGCTTCGATAAGAGCGTCTTTGACATCTTCGAGTTTGAACGGTTTGATGACTGCTTCGATCTTTTTCATCTGTTTCTCCTTTTTGTTCGGTGTAATTGTAGCACATAAAGTATCAGCGTAGTCAGCCGGGTTTTGCCCGGATGGCGTCCTGTCAAATAGTCTGTTTAAACTCCGGATACGCCTCCATCCCGCACTCGATATAGTCCAACCCCTCAAGCTGCTCGTCGTCGCTGGCGCGGAAAGGGAGAAGTTTGTTGATGGCAGACAAAACAACAAACGAAACACCAAAAGCAAATACGCTGACGACCAAAACTCCCTTGATCTGTGTCCAAACAGCGGCATCGGCGAAGATCGCGACGGCCAGTGTCCCCCAGATACCGTTGACAAGGTGCACCGAGAGGGCTCCAACGGGGTCATCGAGGCGTATCTTGTCAAACAGCGGTACAGCGATGACCACCAGCAGTCCGCCGATCGCACCTACGGCAATGGGCGTGTACATATTGAAAACGTCTGCTCCGGCCGTAACGGCTACGAGGCCTCCCAGGGCACCGTTGAGGATCATGGTGACATCAAGCTTGCCGTAGCGGAAGTAGAGCAGGATCCCCACCATGATCGCTCCGGCGAGGCCTCCGGTATTGGTATTCATGATTGTGAGTGCTACCAGATCGGCGTTTTCTTTGGTCGAGATGGAGCCTACGCTTCCGCCGTTGAATCCGAACCATCCAATCCAGAGCAAAAAGGTTCCCAGCGTCACCAGCGGGATGTTGGAGGCGGGGATGACACGGATCCTGCCGTTTTTGTAGCGGCCGCGTCGGGGGCCGATGATGAGGATCGCCGCCAGCAGTGCCCAGGCACCGGTGGAGTGGATTACGGTAGATCCGGCCAGGTCGTGCATCGCTGAGATGTCCAGTGCCGTATCGGCAAGCAGGTTGGCGCCCCAGATGACATTGACCACCAGCGGGTAGATGACCATCCCCATGGCGATGGTGAAGAGCATCAGAGGGATGATCTTGGTCCGCTCGCTTGCGCCGCCGCTGACGATGTTGACGGTTTTGCCGACGAAGGCCATCTGGAAGAGAAACGCTGCCCATTTACTCATCGAGTCGTTTTCCCACGAGCCAAATGCCAGCGAGTAGCCCACGAGGAGAAAAGCCATCGAGGCGACTGAGTAAATCATGGTGTTGGTCATCAACACGGCGCTGACGTTTTTGGTGCGCACCAGACCTGCTTCGAGTATTGCAAAGCCCGGTACCATGAAAATGATGAGGGTCGTCGCAAAGAGGGTAAAAAATGTGTCGATCACATACGCCATATCCATAGAATCTCCTTGTAAAAGTATGCAGAGATTATAGCGAAGATGCGTACGTTGGGGTTGATTAAAAAAGAGGCAATGCCTGTGCAGATGCTTACATTTGGATAAAAGGGATATCAAACAGGAGACGATGTGCCTCAAAAGTAGCGGAAATGCGCATCGATTCTGCCAACGATTCGATGGCGGGGTCATCGTCCGTGAAACGTCCATTGGCGCGAATGACCAAGCGGACAATGGGGTGGCGTTTGTGTTCAATGATGATGGATTCACCGACAGCCATATTGAGGGCAAGGTGCAGATCGTCAGAATCACGGAAGAGATTAAGGCTTTTGCGCAGAAGCATGGAAAAAGCATTTTGATCCAGATTGAACTCCGGAATATCGGTGTCGGTAAACAAATCGAAAGGCGTCGGGTTTTGCATCGCAAAAAGGGCAATGGCCGCTTCAAGGATCGTATGTATGTTGGTGCGTTTCATCTGCTTGGTGTCGAGCCGATGGAGAGCTTTGGGGCGGGGACGGTAATAGAGACGGATGCCGATGTATTCTTCGTTTTCATATGCAACAGTGATCGCGTAGAAGTTGAGCTGTCGATAGTGGAGTTCCATCGGTGTGGTTTGGCTGCCAAAATCCTGTGGGGCATAGGCCAGCGCCAGATCGTAGAGTTCATGTTTGTCGGTATAAGCAAGGAGGATTTCAGCGGCATCGTTGAGATAGCGGATCGTTCCCCGATGATCAAAGAGGATAAACGGCGAGTTGTCCTTGTCAAGGAAGAAGGCCAGGTTGATCGACTCAGAGGTGTTCATGGATCTTCTTTCTCAGGGTATTGCGGTTGATCCCCAGTGCTTCGGCCAGTTGCAGCTGCGAGCCATAGAGAGTGAGTCCTGCTTCGATCAGCGGTTTTTCAAACAGCCCCAGCAGGCGATGATAATCGGCTTCATCCCGGAGGGTTTCGATGAAGTAGTGATAGAGGCCGCGTTCGAGGGATTTTTTGTCGCTGTTTTGCAGGAGGATCTCCCGATAGATCGATGCCCGGAGTGATCGGAGGTTTTGGCGCAGGTCGAGATGGGAAACTTCCAGTGTGACCGGCGCATCGACCTGGAGTGTTTCGTACGCCTCCTGCTCATAAAGCTCGGCATAGAGGCGGATGTCCTCAGGCCGCTCCCTCAGGGGAGGCATGGAGTAGATAAATGCAAAGGTATCATCAAGCGTCCGGGCATTGCCGAGGTAGTCGGCGATGGCGATGACATGCTTCCCTTCAAAATCGAGTCGATCGGGGTTGGGGAGTTTTTCGTAGTGCACGATCACCAGTGCATCGCTTTGGGAGAGGAGACTCTCGACAGCCGACTGATCGTGACCGTCAACATGAGGGAGATCGGGGAAGAGGGTTCGTACCAGCGTGCGCTTGCCGGTGTAAGGCTCACCGATAAGGATGGAGGAGACATACAGGGTGCGGGTAAGGTTGAGGCTTTTGATGATCTTTTGGATCGTGTCGTTGCGGGTGGCGTAATTTTGCATGGGGGCCTCTCGGGGTGGATTGTGTTCATGGTAGCACGCCGGTGCTTAAAAAATAATCACATGCAGGGGCAAAAAAAGGATAACTCCAGCCACGTAACTATACGAAACAAAACCGAAACAGGAAAGGGGAGAGACAAAAAGTGTTGGAGCGGGCGAACGGGATCGAACCGTCGACCCTCACCTTGGCAAGGTGATGCTC
>CAYSQV010000054.1:0-7894 GCA_964433295.1 uncultured Nitratifractor sp.
ACTGGGCATAGCGGAGTGCCTTTTCTGTCCGTACCTTCCGCATATCCACATCCGTAAGCTCACCGTGGAAACTATCCGTCAAAGCCTCCAGCGCCGCCAGCTTCCGCTCTTTCTCGCTCTGACCGTAGGTCGCTTCGATTGCTTCCTGGACGACCTGGGTCTGGGTCTTGCCCTGATGGCGGGCGATCTCCTCGAGGTGGCGGGCTACCTCATCACGAAAAAGGAAGTTTTTGCGAACAGTCATGGTATGTCTCCTATCATACATATATTTCTGTATGTATGATAGCGTATATATAGGTTAAGTGTCAATAAAGGTACTTGACCCTACCTGCTACTTTCTACTTACTATTTGCTGCTTGTTTTGGCGAGAGGGTGGAGGAATCGAACCTCCCTCCGGACGGTCATCCGCCCGGACGATCGGGTTTGAAGCCCGCGGTGTCCACCAGGATCACATACCCCCCATACAAAAGATTGGGAGAGGGAAAGCCGTACAATTGTAGCGAAAAAATGATTGGGATCGGATGGCCCCGGAACCTCCGGAGCCGGGATGAAGTTGACAAACTTCTGTGTGAGCGCGCCGCGCTCCTGTGTGTCAACTTATCAAGCGGGGATCGCGCCGCTGTCGTTGGCGTAATGCTCCATGTACTCAAAGACGTATTGTGCGTACTTTGGGTTGAACGGTTTGATCGGCTGTTTGCGTTGGCACAGCTTGTTCACTTCTCCTTCCATTTCGCCGGCTTTGAACAGCGCATCCCATTCGGCGAGTGTATGCTGGCTGGCCAGCCTGGGAGCGGTCAACGCGCAGTCATCATGGATGGCACGGTTGAGGATCTTCTCCCCTTTGATGGGATCGGCCGAAGCGAACGAGACGGCCAGACCCAACCCAAGAACCAATGCCAGAGCGGCACGGATGATTGTTTGTTTCATCGGTTCTCCTTTCAATGCGCGTCGGCATCAAGATTAAAAAATTTTGTCCCTGCATAATAGAGGAACAAGACAATGCCCAGTCCCCCCAGAGAGATAAAGATCTCCGTGGAGCTTGGGAAATAGTGGATCCACTCGGGCGGCAGCTGGTATTCACGGGTCTTCATCATCTGCAGCGGCTTGAGCTGCGTATCGTGCACCAGGTTGTAGCGCATGAAGAAGATCCCCACCATACCGCTGAGCGACGCCCAGAACATCAACACCGGTGAACGGCCGTAATCCTTGAGTACAACCGCCAACGGAATCAGCATCGCGAGGATCACCTCGGCCCAGAAGGTCCAGGTCCCCAGAATGTGATGGGCCACATCGGCACGGTTGGGCATACCACCATACATATCGGTCAGCAGCTTCCAGGTCATGAAAAAGATCAGGATCGAAATAAGCAATCCCTGAATCTTCGCCAGCCCCTCGAGCATCTTTTTGATCTCATCGGGAAAGCGGAGCTTGTACCGGAAGCCCATCAGGATAAAGGCGATGAAGATCCCGGTAATAAACGCCGTCAGGATGAAGTAGGTCGGATAGTACACCCCGTTGGAGATCGGACGGGCGTTGAGGAATCCGAAGACCGATCCGAGGTTGGAGTGGGCCGCCAGACCCACCAGCAGACCGATCAGGCCGAAAATTTTGGCCTTTTTCATGTCGTGCTTGAGCAAAAACACAAACTCGATGATCATAAAGGTCAGATAGAGCCCGTACAGGGTCCCCATCCACCAAATCGCCGAGGTCAGACCCGGACTGGCGACGTTGTAGATCATCATCCGTACCGGATGTCCGATCTCAAAAGCGATCACCGCGAACCCTCCGAGGATCGTCACGATCGAGGTGAAGATCGCCCGTTTGGAGATCGCTTCGTAGTCCTTGAACCCGAACACGTCTCCAAGGGAGCCCACGATACACATCCCCGTCGAGCTGACGACGAAGAAGATGTAGACCGCAATCAGCAGTCCCCACGGATGCTCCCGGGTCACGCCGTAGGTATGGTGGCCGTGGATCAGGTAGGTTCCTACCCCCACGACAAACAGGATCAAAAACACGACGGTCATCGCCGCGACCAGCAGATTGCCCGGTGTCTTCTCGAAGTTCAGGAGATCCTTGATCCCGACTTTGTTGACCGGGATAGAGGTGATGAAATCTTTCATACTCATGTCAGGCTCCTTATGTTAGATAGAACAGCTTGGGCTTGGTACCCAGGTTGGCTTTGAGACTGAAATGCTCACGGGTCTTGAGCAGGATACTAATCTCACTCTCAGGGTCATCAAGGTCCCCGAAGGTGCGTACTTTGGTCGGACAGGTGTTCTGGCAGGCCGTAGTGGTCTCACCGCGGGCCAGACGGGTGTCACTGCAGAAGGTACATTTGTCCACCGTGACCGTCCGGTCGTCCACGTAGCGTGCATCATAGGGACAGGCGTTCATGCAGTAGCTGCAGAGGATACATTTGTCGCTGTTGACGCGTACCACATGGTTCTCATCGTAGTAGGTCGCCTGGGTGGGGCATACCTCCTGGCAGGGAGCCTGCTCGCAATGCTGACATTGGCTGGGCATGAAGGTACTGGAGACAATATCCAGCAGGGGCCATTCGCCTTTGACTTCATTGACTCCGACCCAGATGCGGTGCTTATCGGCTCCCAGCAGGACGCCGTTCTCCTCTTTGCACGCCACTTCGCACGCTTTGCAGTTGATGCAGTTTTTGTAATCGAGTGCCATTCCGTATCGTGCCATCACACCCTCCTTATCTCGACATCGGTGGTGTGCATGACCGCTGCACCGAATGTCGGCTCGATATCGTCTTTGATGATCACCGCGTCGTTGGCTCCGTTACCGTATGCCAGCTCCAGCCCCTCGCTCTGACTGCCAAAACCGTGCAGCATAAAGGTTTGGTTGGGGGCGATCTTTTCGGTCGGATAGGCTTTGAGCCGGACTGCGCCAATCTCGCTCTTGACCTCGACCATGTCCCCAAAGGCAATCCCCATCTCTTTGGCTTTGCGCTTGTTGATCCAGACATAGTTGGTTGGGATCAGATCCCGCAGCATGACGTTGTTGGTGGTACCGCTCTGAGTGAACTGCGCGTGCCGTCCGGTAATGAGACGGAACTTGCCCTCCGGTACGGAGAACTTCCACTCATCGTGCCAGGTGGGCATCGCATCGATCCCGTGTGCAGCCAGATGGTCGTATTTGCAGATCACTTTGATGTTGTCTCCCTGGGTTGAGTAGAAGCGCTTTGACTTGGGATAGTACTCGGGGTTGTTGGGATCGTGCATGGTATGATACTCTTCCATGTGCGGGTAGTAGACCCCTCTTTCATTGAGAATCTCCCACGCTTTCTCTCCATACACTTTTTCAATAAGCTCTTTGTTTTTCTCCTCTACTGACATCTCCCAGGCATCGGCGAGGTCGTAGCCGTCCTCTTTGTATACCTTCTCTTCACCGCGCAGCTTGATCTGCTCCTGGAGATCTTTGTCGTACTTTTTGCTGATCTCAAAAAGCGGTTTGGCCAGTTTCTCCGCCAGCTCTTTGTAGATCACCTCCGGCTCTTTGGTCTCATAGAGCGGCTTGATCGCTGCACGCCGCTGAACGACCGCAGGCTCGAGAAAACCGTATGCCTTGACCGGAGAGGTCCGCTCAAGATAGGATGCTTCAGGGAGGATCACGTCAGCATACATCGCCGTATCACTAGGGAGAATATCGATCATGACGTTCAGATCCATCTTCATCAGCATCTCACGGGTCTTGGCGGTGTTGGGGACGCTCATCATCGGGTTGTGCTTTCGCATCATCATTACCCGTACCGGATAGGGGGCTTTCCCCTCAATGATCATGTTGCGGAACACCACCCACGAACCTGTCTTCATCGTCGGGAACGCAACCCCTTCGGTATCGAACCGCGGCTGCGCCTGATCGTAGATCGGGGAATTGACATACTCCAGAGGCAATGCAATCGGGTTGCCGTAGATATAACCGCCCTTTTGATCGATGTTGCCGGTCATCGCCTGCAAGATCGCCATCGCACGGCGCAGCTGATAGTCATTGGCTGCAAACACGCTGCGACGTCCGGGGTAAATGATCGGATGCTCCGCATCGGCAAATTCCCGTGCCATCTCATAGATATCTTTGGCTTTGATCCCACAGATCGGCTCGGCCCATTCCGGCGTATATTTGTGGGAGAGAATGTGTTGTTTGTACTCCTGATACCCTACACCGTATTTTTTCATGAATGCTTCATTTTGACGATTCTCGTTAAAGATCACATAGGTCATCGCCAAAATATAGGCCAAATCGGTTCCGGGATTGACCGGGAGCCATTTGTCCGCTTTGGCAGCGGTATTGGTGAAGCGCGGATCGATACAAACCATCTTGAGTCCACGCCCTTTGGTTTGTTTGAACATATCCATTGTATCCGGGGTGATGATCGCCTCGGCCCGGTTGGCGCCGAGGATGATCATGTAGTCTGCATGCTCGAAATCGATCTCCGGATAGACCCCGAGTGTCGCGAAAAAGCCGCCACCGGATGTCTCGAGACAGATGCTCACCTCATCGACATAGTTGGGACTTCCCAGCTTTTTGCCCACCAGGTCCTCGAAGCCCTCTTTGGAGAGGCCTTCGCCGTTGCAGTAGCCGATGGTGGATCGGTTGTCCTTCTCCTCTTCGAGGATCTGCGCCAGCCCTTTGAATTTGTCGGTGCCGTTGAGGATCGCTTCGTAGGCCTCTTCCCAGGTCACCCGCTTGAACTTCCCCTCTCCGCGCTCACCGATACGGATCATCGGATATTTGAGCCGATCGGGATCGTAGGCTGTCTGGATACCGGCATTGCCGCGCGGACAGAGCATGTTGCGCGATTTGGGGAAGTAGGGGTTGGGATTGAGCTTGGTGATCGTCCCCTCTTCTACCCGTGCGAACGCAGCACATTTATTGACACACATTCCGCACAGTACCGGGATCTCTTCGGCTTCGCCTGTTCCGGTCTTGGTTGTGATACTCTCAGGCATATGGCCACCGTGTTCACCACCGTGGCTGGCTGAGAGAAGACCAGTTCCTGCAACGGTACCGCCGACGACCGTCATCGCCGCCGTACCCTGCAGGAACTTCCGTCTGGAGATTTCAACTTCCATCTACACTCCTTTTTGTTATTTAGATTATAAATCAGAGTTATATTCTCTTAATTATAAGTCTATTCTATAGTCTACATCTGTTCAACTTATTTTATGGTGATGTGCATCAAAAAAAGCAAATTTTAGGAGAAAAACAGGGATATCTGTCACTATACGGGACGGTCGGCGTTTTGATAAATCAGGAAAAATTATAAAAAGTATTTGCAGAGATTATGGATAAATGCCCTCCGGGGAGGGCAGCGGCACCAGATTAGTGGTGGGACTTGAGGATGAGAACGGTCATTTTGAGGTTGATCCAGGCAAACTGGACGATTTGCCAGAGGATGCATTTCCGGCGAAAAAGGGTAAATTTGCCCGGGACCGGTGTGTAGCCGCTTTGCTCGTATTGTTCGATGTGTCGCATGGTTTCTCCTTATCGTGTCTTGGTTGGTTTACTCAGGGATCAGTGTCCAGCCCGGCTTGAGCTTGGCTTTCCAGATAAATCCGTAGTGCAGCAGGATCTTGACCCAGTGCCCGGCCAGTCCAATGGTACCGAATGTTCCATTGAGGTCACGACCGAACTCATACTTGTCATAGTCGGGAACGACCGGGTACATCGTCATCGAAACGGCACTGCCGTCAAACATCCCTTTGCCGGTACTGGCGACACAGGCTGCCCCCATCTCGGCCATCGAAGCGGTGTGGGTCGGCTCGGTTGCGCCGTTGAGGATCATGTCGCGGATACTGGCGGCTACCGCCTTGCCCATCATGGCTGAGGGCATACCGGTACGCGGCGGGGTGGGGTTGATCGGCGTGCCGTTGGGGCTCTTCATCGGCTTGGAGATGAAGTGCGGAGGCGCAAAGGCGATCCCCACGGCAAACATGTTGCTGTAGGTGGGGTTTTGGAGCGTTTTGGGCCAATCATCGGGTAACCACTCCTCAAACGGCTTACCGCTGTAGTCGGCATCGACCTTCATCATGGTATTGGCCGCGAAGATCACATCGCTCATGTCTTCGCCGTTTTTGTCGATCGCTTTCATTCCCGATCCGGCAAACGGCGGGATCAGCATCGCAAAGTCGTATGTCTCCTCTCCCATAGTACCGTCAAGCCGCTCAAAGTGAACGCGATCGGCTTCGACCTTGTTGACATGAACCCGCTTGATCCAGCGGATACCGCGCTCCACATAGAGCGATTCGGCAAACACCTTACCACTGGTGACGTATCCGCCTGATTTGATGTGCATACCCCCGACACCAAAATCACCCAGCTCGTATTCGTTGGTGATATAGGTGATGGTCGCTTTGTCACGTACTCCCTGCGTACGGAGATAGTGCTCGACATTAAAGATGTACTCAAACGCCGCCCCCTGGCAGGTACACATTCCGTGCCCCAGTCCGATGAGGAATTTCTTCTCGGCACCCTGTTTCATCTCTTCGACCACCTCGGCCAGTTTTTGGCTGGCATGGACAGCGTGGTCGGCGGTACAGACCGAGACGGTGTGCTCGCCGATCTGTCCGTTGCCGTCCCCCAGACCCGGGGTGGCATCGAAGTTGAGTTTGGGGCCGGTCGCGTTGATCAGGTAGTCATAAGTGATCTCCTCGCTCTGCCCCTCTTTGTCCTGACCGGTATACTCAATGGTCACAAAAGGAGTATCGCTCTCTCCCTTCCCTTCGGGATGGATCGAGAGCGCGTTTGCCTGACGGTAGTCGATTCCGGCTTTCTTGTAGATTGGAGCGAGAGGGAAAGTGACATCCTCCTTGGTCATCTCGCCGACACCCACAAAGATATTGGAGGGGATCCAGTTCCACAGAGAGTTGGGGGTGACTACCACCACTTCATGATCTTTTCCCAGCCATTTGGCGAGGAATGTGGCAGCGGTATGCCCGGAGACTCCGCCACCCAAAATGACTACTCTTGCCATATTCGTCCTTTCATTTTTGATAAATGTAGGGTATTCTATGCGAATATTGTTTAAAGTTCTATTAAATATCATCATTATCTATAAAAAATAGTTATATATTAGAAATTTATCACTTTTTTTTGTACACCTTATACTTCGTGTAGCTGCCGGGTAACGAAACTGTCATTGACTTATGGTAGAATAGCGTGAATTTCACCCCAAGGACACACGGTGATCAAAGCATTTTATCAGAACAGACGATGGATATGGTGGGCCTATGGTGGGCTGGCCGTGCTGTTGTTGAGTCTCTATGCGCAGGTACAGTTGACCGTGGCGATCAACAAATGGTACGGCGCGTTCTACGATATTCTACAAAAAGCGACCGAACACACTGTCGAGGAGTTTTGGGATCAAATGAAGCTCTTTGCCAAATATGCCTTTCCTTATGTCCTTCTGGCAACAGTTACGGCGTACTTTACCCGGCTGTATGCATTCAAATGGCGCGAGGCGATCACCTTTGACTATCTGCCGCAGTGGCGCAGCATCGATCACGATGTCGAGGGCTCCAGCCAACGGATCCAGGAGGACATATACCGCTTCGCCAAGATCATCGGAGTCATCGTCGCTGCCGCCGCGCTTGTTGCGTTCGCCAGCGGCGTTGCCCTGGGCGAGTCGGTCGAGAAGATGTTCCTGGTCGCCGTCGCCCTGGCGGTGTCCGCCGTGCCGGAGGGCCTCCCGGTTGCGGTGACGATCACCTTGGCTGTCGGGGTGCGGCGCATGGCCCGCCGGAACGCGTTCATCCGCCGCCTCCCGGCGGTGGAGACACTTGGCAGCACGACGGTCATCTGTTCCGACAAGACGGGGACCCTCACCGAGAACCGCATGACCGTCCAGGAGATCTGGACCCCGGCACATGCGTTCACC
>CAYSQV010000055.1:0-7884 GCA_964433295.1 uncultured Nitratifractor sp.
AGGTGGCTCCGGTGATGAGGGCGGTTTTGTTTTGGATGTGGTTGGTCATGGGGGGGGCTCCTTTGTGTGTTAAGTGCTATGTGTTACGTGTTACGCTTTTGGGGCAGCGGTTTTAACCGCTGATCTGCGCGACTGAAGTCGCGCCCCCGTCTGTGGTTGTGTTTTTTTCATTTCTGACTGTGTATACCGATCGGTGGCAGTGCCGCGCTCGTTCAGGTGGCGCACGATCCGTTCGAACCGCTCCGGAGGCAGGTGCTGGCCAAATTTGTATTTGCCGCTGAGGTGCCCGATGGGCAGGGCGTAGATCGCGGTGGCATCGATCGCTTTGCGGTAAGCCGGATCGCTCAATGACTTGTAGCCTCCTTCAGGCTGGAGCTTCTCCATCAGTGCCTCCAATGCAGCAGCTTTTGCGTCGTACTCCTCGACGAACACGATCCGCCCCTCGATCATGACCGAGGCAAAAAACTGTGTCGCCGGGCACGCCACTTCATCGGTGGAGCTGAAATACGACGGGATCACCGATCCGGCCTCCACGACACTGAACGCGGCGCGGGAGTTGGCGGTGATGGTCTCGATCTTGCGCCCTTTTTTGCTGCCGTGGAAGTAGAGGGTGTTCTCTATGCGGACGAAATTGACCGGAAGGCTGTAAGGCTGGTCATCGATGCTGAGTGCCAGCGTGCCGTATTCGATTCGATCGAGCAGGGCATAGATGGCGGCTTCGTCCGTGATGGTGACAATGCTCTTCATTGGGCGAACCTCATATTTTTTCGGTATCATACCCCAAAAGTGACCTGTTTGCAATGGACACTTTTTGGAGTTTTCTTAAGGACAGATAGTGTATCGACTCGATCCCGCCAGCACCACCCCACTGCATATCCAGCTCTACGAAGCGATCAAAGCCGACATCATCGCCCACTACCGAATTGGCGACAAACTCCCCTCCATTCGCAAAGTCGCGCAGACGTATCACCTGAGCAAAACCACCGTTGAGTCGGCCTACAGTCAGCTCTATGCCGAAGGGTACATTGAGAGCCGTCCCCGCAGCGGGTATTATGTGGGGGATCATCGCTATGAGGTGGGGCAGGTGCTACCGGCTTCGATACAGGAAGTTCCAACCTCTGAATCGTATCGGTACGATTTTTTCCCCGCGCAGCTGGATGGGCGTGATTTTCCCCACAAACTCTGGCGGCGACTCTGTACGCAGGTGATGCAGGAGGAGGCCGATATGGGTGCTTATCCGGACGGGCAGGGGGAGTGGGGGTTGCGCGAGGCGATCGCCCGATATGTCGCCGATTCGCGCGGAGTGGTGTGCGGGGCCGATCAGGTGGTGATCACCCACGGATTTGCCGATGCGATGGGACTGCTGGCCAAGCTGGTGCGCCGTGATTATGGGACGTTTGGTATCGAGTCCCCCGGGTACCATCTGGCCTGGAAGGTTTTCGATGAGTACGGCTATGCCATCGAGCGGATCTCCACCACCGCGCATGGGCTGGATATCCAGGCGCTCAAAGCCTCCGACGCGCAGATTGTCTATATTACCCCCTCGCACCAGTACCCTACCGGGGTAACCATGCCGATCGCCGCCCGTCTGGAGCTGATCGAGCACATGCGTGATATCGGCGGGCTGATCATCGAAGATGACTACGACAGTGAGCTGGCCTACGCTACCCGCCCGATCCCCTCGCTTCAGGGGCTTGACCGTTACGATCGGGTCGTCTACATGGGGACATTCGCCAAATCACTCTCTCCGGCACTGCGGATCGGCTACATGGTGCTCCCCCGGCATCTGCTTCCCCGTTTTGCCCAGAGTTACGATGCCCATTTTGCCCGGGCGGGACTGCTGACCCAGCTAAGATTGGAGCGTTTTATCCGCGGGGGGCACTACGAGCGGCATCTGCGCCGTATCCGGATGCTCAACCGCAAAAAGCACGATCGGATGCTGACGCTCTTTGCCCGCTATCTGGGAGCGACATACGAGGTATTGGCCAGCGGCGGGGGGCTTGCGATCCTCATCATGCCCACCGTACCGTTCGCGTGGGATCGGTTCTTCGCCGCTGCCAAACGGGAGCGGATCAAGCTCTACATGGCACACGAGCGTTCCGGAGGGGATTTTGAAGCGATCCGGATGGGGTTTGGCGGGTTTGGTCTGGAGGAGCTGGATGAAGCGGTGGCGGCATTTGCCCGGGTGTGGGAGGAGGCAATGAGTACGTAGGGGCTCCCCTCGTGGGTGCCCATGATGGACATGGGTGATCGTTCTCCTTGGGGTGTTTGTTCGGGGGCAGAGCCCTCCGCCTCCAAAACCTGTGTTATAATCTGCGAAAAAGGATCCCCCTGACCCAAAACACTCATCTTGAGGCTGACCCCACACTGGCAGGTACCCTCACCCGACTCGAAGAGGGGTACGCTGAGGTGCTGTTGCATACCTCCCGCCGGATGGTCGTCGATGCGCAGGGGCTGGTGCATGGCGGTTTTGTTTTCGGGGCGGCCGATTATGCGGCGATGTGCGCGGTGAACGATCCGTACGTGGTGCTGGGAGCGTCGGATGTGCGTTTCACCGCACCGGTACGCAAAGGCGATGCGGTACGCTGTCGCGCACAGGTCACTGAGACCCGTGGGAAAAAGCGGATCGTTCATGTCGATGCGTTGGTCGGGGATACAAAGGTCTTTGAAGGGACGTTCACGACGTTTGTGCTGGAGGGGCATGTGCTGGGGTAGGCCGGAGGATAACCTCGCTATGCTTCCTGTTTGAAAAACTCACAGATATCGACGTTTAAGGCTTTTGCGATCTTGTGGAGCTGTGAGATATTGAAATGCCTTTTGTTCTTGTAAACCTCGGCAGCACTTAAAAGACTCGGGGATCTGTTACCGATCTCATATGAGAGATCCAATTGGGTCATATTGGCTTTTTTGCGCAAACGTGCGACATTCCGCCCTATCAAGATATGCAACGCATCATTGTCTAAATCATTGATAGTTTCTTTCATAAAGACCCCACACTGTAATTGTGGTGTAAGTATGACTATGCAATAATCTTTTATCAAACTACTATTGTAGTTTCAAATTAAAATAAGGAGTGCAAAATGAGAAGAGTAGGAATGATGGTAATAATAGTGTTGATGATGGTTATAGTTGGATGCGGTGGAGGGTCTGGTGTGGATAAATCATCAATAGAGTCATCATCATTATGTGGTGATGGAAATAATGCTGGTAATTTGAAAAATCAATTTGGATATTTTGGAGGGAATACAAAATTCTGCAAATATACTGCTTCAAGAGATTGGGCACTAATTGATGCAAATGATGCAAATAATATCTTAGTTATGAGATTAAATGATGATGGGGAATATGCTGTAACTGACGGAGAATATATTGTTAGTGGAGATTATGGAATATCATATGATAAGCAAACATTAAAAGCTTCAAATATGCATGATATTTCCATTATAAAAGTTCGAGAAAATTACTATAAACGCGAGGGATATAGTGCTGTAGACTGCTATGATATTAGTGGAGGTGATAGAGAGATTATAATGTGTCCAAACCCAAAAAAATATGGAAAAGTTTTACAAAAAAACATAAATGTAGGAACAACAAGGAACAACAATAATTTTTTTGGATTGGTGTATTGAGAAACCTGGAAAATACCTAGCGGTTGGGAAGTTGACCAAATAATTTCTTGACATTCATTAAAAAACAGCTTACAATATATGTAAACATATATGAGGAAAATGTCATGAAGCAGATCTCCGTTTCACAACTTCAGCGCAATTTGCACCAACTCGATGGTCTGGGGATCGTCGAGATCGTGGACAGGAAGCGCAACGCGGTCAAAGGGTATTTTCTTGACAGTCGTTATGTCGGATATGTCCGGGAGATCGCTGAGAAGATCGATCACAAACAGACCCAAAAAAGCGCTAGAGGTATACTCAAATCCTATGCCGATCCCAAACGTATGGATGGGGAGAAGGAGGCGTGGAAAGAGCATGTCATCGATCGCTACCGCCGGGAGCAGCGTGATGATGCGGGTGCTTGACGCCAACTATATTTTGCGGTACCTTCTGGAAGATCACCCGCAGATGCACGAAATGGCGCGTGAGGTGATCGAACAGGAGGCCTGCCTTGTGCCTGGTGAGGTGATCGCTGAGGTGGTGTATGTGCTGGAGGGATACTATGAGACCCCACGTGCGCAGATCGCTGAGGCCTTGACGGTTCTAATGGAGCAAGCTGGGTTGATGATGCATGAGCCGGTGGAGATTATGCTGGAAGCTTTGACGATTTATGAGCAGACGCGATTGGACTGGGTGGACTGTTACCTGTGTGCGCTAAGCCGGAAATATTCCGTCGCAACGTTTGACAAGAAGCTGAAGAAGTGTGTTGAGAAAACGAAGTAAGGGGGTCTCCATGCATGGCGGAGAGAGGGGGATTCGAACCCCCGGTCCGGGAAGCCCGGACAACAGCTTTCGAGGCTGCCGCATTCAACCACTCTGCCATCTCTCCGCAAGTGCGGCGTATTATAGCCAAAGAGGGTTGAAAAGTCTGTGAGATCGCGCCTTAGAGTGAACCTGTCACCCTGAAATCATCAAACGCGGTTACCGAATCCGCCTTTGTCCATAACCCAACATGCCCGGTGGCAAACGAATTGTCGTGATGGTCGAAGCAGAGGGTGTCGTCAAGCCAGGCCTGGATGTGGTCGCCCTGAGCGGTGATGCGCAGGGTGTGCCATTGGCCCAGTGTCGGCGGGGTGACAGAGGCCGAAGCGATCTGGTGGCGGATACCGTTTTTGAAGGTGTATAGGCGGTAATTGCCCTCCAGTGCGTTGGCGCGGACAATGTAATAGTTGGCCGCATCCTGCGCGCGGAAGACGAGTCCACCGCTGGCATCGATGCGGCCGGAGATGGGCTTGAACCGGACGGAGAGATCGAGAGTGCTGAAGCGCTCTTTGTCACGGAGGATCAGCGGAAAGTACCGATCCGTCTCGGTCTGGATAAGTTGGCCGCTTTGCCAGACCCATGTACCCTCATGGGGGTGCCATGCAGGATCACGATGGCTGAAATCGTCGGTGACCGTTTTCATGTGGGTTGTCTCAAGCTCCATGGGTGGGGCATCGGTCTTTGGGCGGTCGCTGCAGGCTGTGGTGACCAAAAGGATGAGCAGTACAGGGAAAAGGGTAAAGAACCTCACGGTGCCACCTCCTCCCCCAACTCCCGATAGGTCCCTCCCATGCGGGCGATGGGGTCGAAGGAGAGGGTGAGGGTCTTGGGATCGGAGAGGATCGTCTCATCGAGATAGAGGTGGTCGATCTCGATGATGACAGGGATGGTTTTGCTGCCCTTCAGGTCGACTTCTTGGAGGTAGGTGCCAAACATCGCGGCCTGGATGCCTTCGGGCATGGGCGGGTAGCCCTCCACTACCGGGCGGGAGGGGATGTCGAAACGCTCCAGCTCGCTCTCGTGTGCTTCGAGGCTCTGGCCGCTTTGGTGCATGGGGGTGAGGGACTCGGGGGTGACGATGGCGATGGTGCATTTGCCGTTTGCTCTAAGGTTGCGCAGGGTGTCTTTGGGGCGGCCGTCGGGGCGGTGGCCGATGGAGATCATCACCGCAGGCGGTGTGGAAGAGATGGGGGTGAAGTAGGAAAACGGGGCGATGTTGGTGACCTTTTTCCCCTCGATGATCCCTTCGGTGACCACCCAGGCGATGGGGCGGGGGGTGATGATCCCGGTCATGAGGTGGTAGCGATCTTTTGGGGGTCGGTCGGCGAGATATATCAGCATGGCGGCTCCTTTTAGATACTGTTCTTGACGGTTTCGATCCAGTAGGGGATGAGTTTCTGCTCGGCTCTAAGCGAGGTGGATGGGCCATGGCCGGGGTGGACGGGATAATCCTCGGTGATCTGCTGGGCCTGCTGGAGACTGCGGATCATATCGGTGGCGCTGGAGTAGGGGAAATCCCACCGTCCGATGCTCTGAGCAAAGAGGAAATCCCCGCTGAACCACTCTCCGCCGATCTCGATAACCGAGTTGCCGGGAGTGTGGCCAGGGAAGTGGCGGTAGCGTACCGGGATGCCGGCGATGGTGAGGGTCGCATCTCCGGCGACCTTGTGATCGGGATGGGAGGGCGGGGTGCCTTGTCCGAATGGGTGATCTTCGAGCATGAAGGCATCTTCTTCGGGAACATAGAGGGGGATGTTCAGCTCCTTTTTGAGCTCCGCATTGCTCCAGACATGGTCGAAGTGGCCGTGGGTGTTGAGGATCGCTACAGGGTTTTTGACGTGGGAGAGTACCCACTCGGTCGCGCCGATGCCCGGATCGATGATAAGATCTTTGCCCTGGGCAGTGACGATGTAACAGTTGGTCTGATAGGCACCCATAGGTTGAGAGATAAACGGCATGCTATAATTCCTTATGAACTTTTATGCTGAATGTGAACGGGCGTTGCGTACGCCGGATGTCGAGACCAAATCCCGGATCATCGATGCGCTGTTGGCGTATTGTAACACAAACGACGTAACGACCCCTGAGGGGTTTGAGCCGATGGTATTTGATGCACCGTCGTATGCATCGATCGCGCAGGTCGTTCCACCGCGCCAGCTACCTCAGCGCAAGGACTTTGGTACCCGCGAGGGACTGGCGACGCTGGTGCATGCGATCACCCACATTGAGCTGAGCGCAATCGATCTGGCGCTGGATGCGGTGTATCGCTTCCCCGATATGCCAATGGAGTACAAGGTTGACTGGCTGGTGGTGGCGCAGGATGAGGTGCGCCACTATCGGATGCTTCATGGGGTGCTGGAGCGGCTGGGACACCGGTATGGGGAACTTCCGGTGCATGCGGGGCTTTTTGAGATGAGCATGAAAACCGCCGGAGACGTGCTGGATCGGATGGCAGTGATCCCGCGCTATTTTGAGGCCGGGGGGCTTGATGTCAATCCGCAGATCGCCCGCAAGCTCTCTGCCCATGCCGGTGATCCTCTGGTGGCGGAGGTGATCAAAGCTCTGGAGGTGATCGAAGCCGAAGAGATCGATCATGTGCGCAAAGGGGATCGGTGGTTTAGACGGTTATGTGATGAGCGGGGCTTGGAGGTGTCAGAGACATTTCTGATGATTCTCGACCGGTATCGTCTCCGCAGCCGTCAACGCCCTCATATGAATATCGTCGCCCGCAAGGAGGCGGGATTTGCCTGTCAGGAGCTGTTGGATTTGGGGGCAAAGAGCTGCGATTAATCTTCGGTAACCCCTTTTGTGTTACAATCGCTCCAATGATTCATTTCCGAGGAGATTGGCATGTCCATTTCGATCCCGTTTTATCGACACACTTTTCCCGATGAACTTATCCCCGCTTTGGCGGCTGCGTCTGAGAAGGACGGAGGAGATGCGGTAAAAGCTCTGGAAGCCAAAGCGGTCGCATTGACCGGAATGGCGTATGCGCTGGCAACCTCTACCTCCACTGCTGCGTTGCACCTGGCCATGTGTGCGTTGGATCTCAAACGGGGAGACAAGGTACTGTGTCCGGTCAACAGCTTTGTCGATCTGCCGGAAGTGGTGCGTCATTTTGATGCCGAACCGGTCTTTGTCGATACCCTTCCGGGAAGTTACGCGATCGATCCGGAGAAGCTGGACAGGGCAGCCGAAAAAATCAAAGGCAAAAAACTCCGTGCCGTACTGATCAATCATCCCGGTGGCAAACTGGCGCCCATCGAAGCGATCCGTGAGGTTGCGGATGCATACGATCTCAAGGTCATCGAAGATGCCAGTGAGATCGTCGGTTCTCCCGAGATCGGCCGCCACAGCGATATGGCGGTGATCGGTTTTGGGGCCAAAACCGACAATGCCATTGACGGAGGGCTGCTCCTGAGCCAGACACCGGAATACTATGAACGGGGCAAAC
>CAYSQV010000056.1:0-7879 GCA_964433295.1 uncultured Nitratifractor sp.
CTCCCGGATGCCAAGCTGCTCCTGGCGATCACCAAAAGCGATCTTCCTCCCCAGCTCGATCCGAAGGCACTCCCACACACCTCCCCCCTCTCCATCCGCATCCCCGGAGGGATCCGGCCGCTCATCGAAGCATTAAATTTCCGTCTTGATGCCCTGGCAGAGGGGGAAGATATCCTGCTGATCTCTGCCCGCCAGATCGATGCTGTTGAGGGAGCCAGCCGTTCGATACAGATGGCATTGGAACCATTGGATTCGGGTGAGCTCGAACTCTTCAGCTACCACATACGTGAGTCGATCGAACAGATTGGCACCTTGACTCGCCCTTACGAAAACGATGAGATTCTCGATAAAATGTTCGGAGAATTCTGCCTGGGAAAATGATACGTTTTTTTAATACTCTTACAGTATAATCAACTCTGAATTTTCACAGACCAAGGATAACATAATGCGCGTTGTACTCCCCTCTGTTTTGGCTCTGTTTTTGTTGTTTTCACTCAGCGGATGCAACCATTACGAACTGCCGATCCTTCAGAAAAAAAACAAACCCCGTCCTTCCGACCGTTCCGGTGTTGTCGATGTCCATGGCGTCTCCGATGATGTGACATCCCAAAATATCGTCATCAAGCGCATTCCCTTCCCCGACGATGAGTACTCCCAGCTCCCGACGACAGGAAACAGTACGATCAAAGGGGTCATTGCGATCACCTACAACGGTCGGCAAATCCTCGGCCGCCAAACCCGCCTCTACCTCAATCCGGTCACCAGCTACTCCAACCAATGGTATCGGGAGAGTTATCTCGGGGGGCACAAAATGGGCAAATCCGATCCCCGTCTTTTCAATTATCTCAAATTCACCGCCTCCAACAGCAACGGGCAGTTCGCCTTCTACGGTGTACCCAAGGGGAGTTATTACCTCGTCGGGACAGTACAGTGCAGCGAGTGCGGCGGACGCAATGTCCGCATCGCGCGCCGCGTCACCGTCAACGGATCCAATACTGTCTCAATCGACTTGAGCAAGTCCCTCTAAGAGGGATACACCTCTTCGAGCATCTGATAAAGCTTTTCGGGCAAAAGCGCATCATGCCCGGCCAGGATCCGTTGCATCACGACATTGTCCTCTTCGCCGTTCCACATCTTAACATAGGTTCCCTCTTTGTAGCCGTGATCCTGCCGAAAACGGTTGAGGATGTTCTTGCCGACATAGAGGCGGTAGAGATCATCCAGGTCAAGACCGGATTGGAGAGCAACACGGTAGAACTGTGCCGTCCACTCTTCGACCGAAGCGTGGGCAAACAGCATCGCAACCAGCTGCTCCACCTCGGCGATCTGATCGTAGAGATCACCCGAAAAATCTCTCTCTCCATGCTCAAAGTGGCGATAGGCTTCTGTCGAGGAGATCGCCCGAGCCAGATCTTTGATCGATCCGAGCCCCTCGACAGTATAGACCCGCAACGCCTCGCTCATCACAAAATGCCAGATATCAACCGCTTCGATCTTGATGTTGGCGTAGTCGGGATCGGCAGTGATGCTTTTCCAGTGTTTCCATGGATAGCTCTCCACCAGTTCAGCCGCTTCAAGCCAGATACATCGGCGCCAGTCGATCCGTTTGCCGTGCTGGGTCACTCCCCGCTCCCAGCCGGTACCGTTTGTAGTGTCGTTGAGCTCCTGCTGCAGGCGCAACATGGTTTCGATTTTGTTCATTGTGTCACTGTCCTGTGATGGTTTAAAAATGGCTGATCGTTTGTGCCGCATCGGCTGCCAGACGATCAAACGCCCGGTTCATCGCTGATACGATCAGCGGGGTTGACCCTTTGCGTATCGGAATCCGGGTGGCAAAAAGCTTTGCGCGTCGCCGATTGCCGCGCAGCGACTCGACAAAATAGCTTGCCTCAAGCACCACCGCCCCCTCCGACTCGACATACACAAACCGATTGAGAACCGCTTTGATCCGCACGCCGTTTTGGTGTGCTATATCCCAGGGGTAGCGATAGACATTGGGGGTAGCAAAACGTTTTTGCAGATAGGCGATCAGATGATTGGTCAGCCCTTTCTCCGGAGCCGTTGCCCAGATCGCCGCATCGCAGTAGGTCAGTTCTCCCTCCGCACTTTGGATCGGGATCTTGTTGCCCGCCAGGTAGGCAGGTACGGTGACCTTGTCGACACCGATCTGTCCGGCAAAACGATGGCTTTGACGAACGACTTCGCCCCCCGGGGCCGAAAGAATGTATTGTTGCGCCGAACCGCCGCAGCCGTGCATCCACCACGCCAACAAGATCACCAGAACGTATCGCATATCAATCTCCAAATATCAGTGCATTGGGTTTTTTATTGAGCTTTTCAATCAGCCGCTTGGTCTCTTCGGAGGTTTGCCCCACCTCTTTGAGCATCGCTTCGAGTTTTTTGCCGAAAATCGATCCAGAACTGTAACCCCGCATGACCCGCTTGGTGGTCCTGAGCGTTTTTTGCAGCTCTTTCAGGGCGGCATCGATCCCCCCCTTCTCCCCCATCAGGCCGTTAAGGTTCCCCATGGTGCTGTTGAGTTCATCGGTCAGGTTTTGAAAACTCGGTTTGGCCATAAGGGTATTGAGATGTTCGGCAGATGTTTTCAATTTCAACAGCAGATCATGCAGCGGCTGTCGATTGTCGTCTGCCAGTTCTGTCATCGAAACCAACAGACGATCCAGACGGGAGAGGATCGCTCTTTTGACAACAGCATGTGTCGGGAAAACTCTGCCCCTCTCTTTCTGGCTCATCCGCTTACTGGTACGGTTTTTATCACCGTAAACCAGATCGATGTAGAGGCTCTCAATGAACGGGTTGTTGCTTTTGAGCTCAGCATGCAAACCGTGTGCTACGGCACGGTCCAGATTGACACTCCCGTTGTGCTCAGCATCCTCAAAGACCGATGTGTCAATCAGACCGACCACTTCAGCTTCCATCGTCCGCAACGCACTGTTATAGTGAATAGTCGCTTTGTCTATCTCACCGACGCGAAACCCCTGATAACGGATCGGCGCCCCTTCGTGCAACCCGCTGATCTCCCCGGAAAAATCAAAGTAAAACGTTTCATAACGGGGCAGCGTGCCTCCTATTTTTTGTTTCAGCGCATTGGCACGATTATTGTAAAGGCGGAATACGTGACCAGCTTCCGGTTCCGGATACTGCTGATCCATTTTGCTTTCAAAACTGATGCTCCCGAGCAACACGCTTGAGAGCGGCGCCAGATCAAGCGCAATTCGTCCCTCTTCCATACTCAATATCACCAAATCCTGATGCCAGAACTTCGTCGTGACATTGATCAGATCGGCATACGCCTTTTCGACAAAAATCGTGACCACGGTCGTGCGATGATCATCGGCCAAATCAATCTTTTCGACCATACCGGCACGTAAATTGTGGTAATACACGGCTGCACCGACATGGACATTGCCCAGTTCTCGGGTACTGAGCTGAATCTGCCTCCCCTCTTCATCACTGCGAAACGGCTTTGACTGTCCGACAAAAGCCGTCACCAGTTTCCCTTTGCGCTGAGCATGCATGGCTATGTAGGTTCCATGTAGCAGCGTATCCAGTCCTTTGATTCCGCTGGAATCCACCTGGGGCGAGACAATCCAAAATCGCGTTGACTGGTTGAGATACGGCTCGGACTCTTTGTTCATCCGGGCATAGATGCTCACCCCCTCACCTCCATCCTGCAACTCGATACGCATCACTTTGCCGATGGCCACATCTCGGAACTTGATGACACTCTCTCCTGGGATCAAGCCGTCACTCGAAGCAAAATCAATCCGAATTTCAGAGCCGAGATGCATAAAGTGCTGATAAACCAGCCATCCGGAAACAATCAGAGCAATCAACGGAACAATCCAGATAGAGGTCAAAAGATTGAAGGATCGGTTTTCCTCAAATTCGGGAAGTTCTACCGGACTCATCGGGCCTCCTTTTTTCTGGGTTGGTCCTGGATCAAACGGGGGTCAAACGATAACGCAGCCAGCATCGTGAAAAAGACCATCAATACAAATGCTGTCGCCCCCGGACCCGCCAAGATCGTAAAACTCTTATACTTGACCAGACCGGCCAGGATCGTCACGACGAACACGTCCACCATCGACCAGGGTCCAATCACCTCAATCAACGCATAAAAACGATGACGCACGGTTTTACTCTCCGCGACCGGATAGTGCACACTTATGAGAAGATATAATAGCAAAATAAACTTCAAAACAGGGACAACTACTGAAGCCAAAAAAATGATCACCGCAATCGGGTACGATCCCTGATCCCACAAGGTGATCACACCGCCGACAATGGTATTGCTCGTGTGCCCCAGGATATTTTTGACTTCCAACACCGGATAAAAATTGGCCGGAAAATAGAGTATGATCGCCGTGATCAGCAGCGCCCAGGTTCTCCCTACCCCAAATTTTGGATAACGATAGATACGGGAATGGCACCGATGGCACTCGATTGGACCACCCGAATCAATGTTGACCGCTTCGCAGACAGGGCAACGTATCACCCCTTTCTCTTGAAGGTTTCCATCGACGTGTGTGGATGCACTTTTTTGCACGGTCTCTTCCCTGGTCCTGTCAGGTTTATGCAGGTAGAATCGCCCATACAGTTCCCAAAGATGCCCCAAACGTTTGGCCTTGGTCAGATACAGATCGATCACGACATACATTACCAGTGCCCAAAAGGACATCCCCATATGAATACTGACCTCGCCATGCAGCTTCACAAGCGCCACAAGAATACTGACCGTAAAAATATCCACCATACTCCACGGCAGCAAATGGGCCAGCAAAACCAGCATATCTCGTACAATACGACTGTGACGCCTCTGACGCATCCAGTAGATTGCCAGCGCGTAGTTTATCATCACCAGCGCGGGGATAATCAATACCATAAACGCCACACCCAGAGCCACCACATAAAACCCATTTGTATAGAGCTGACCGATCGCTTCCAGAATACTCACATATTGCTGATTTCCCGCCAAGTCAATTCGCACCAGTGGAAACAGGTTGGCCACAAGAAACAGGATGATCCCGGTAACAGAAAAAGCCAAAGCGCGTTCGAGATAACGAGGATCATATCGATAGAGAACGGTCGCACAGACCTTGCATCGGGCACGCTTGCCGGCCGGCAGATCCACTTTGGCATACAGGGTATGGCACTTGGGGCAGATGACATAACGATTCAGTTCATTCCCTGGCTGAATACGATCCTTCATGGTCTATCCTGCCCCCAAAGCAGATCAACCAGATTGGTCGCATACGCACCTTTTGGCAAAAAAAATCCCAGTTCATAGTGGGCTTTTTCCGGGAGGTATTTTCGGGTGATCTCTCTTGGCCAGATCCACGCATACCTCCGCGATCCGCTCTCCCCGATCGCAGCATCATAAACAGATTCGATGTGCCGGGCCGCTCCCTCAGCGTGCAGAACTTTCTGCCCGGGAATCAGGCCGGTAGGGGCCCGGTCATGTGCAGAGAATTTCACCGCCTCTTCTGCTGTATTCTCCGCGTGAAAGATCCGCCCATAAGGATAATGCATCATCACATCACCTGAGAAGATCTTGAAAAAATGCTGCTGTCTCTTCGTGCCAGAGAGTGTCCCACTCGCCAGTCCGGCCACTTGTTCCACTTCTGACTCACCAAATGACTCGAGCAGGCGGCTGATCTCGATACGGCGACTGAGCCAGTCATTGAAGAGTTTGCTCTGATAGGCACTGATGAGAAACACCCGCGTGCGGCGATCCCGCTCCCGGCGTTTTCCTTTGACAATCGCCTGCCCCTCCTGCCAGTTGTCGCCTCGCATCCCAAATCTCTGATTGCCGAAATAGTTGGGGATACCGTTTGTCTCTATCCAGTCAAGTACCGAATCGATCTTGGCCTGCTGAATACCCATTACTTTTTTGAAGCGGAGGGAAAACCTGTTTCCCTTCAGATGCCCAATACGGATTTTGTTGGTATGGCGGGTAGCTTTGAGGATTTTGATCTGCTCATGCGCAAAATGCTCTACTTTGCTCTCGTATCCGGCAGGGATAGAGATATACTGCATCGTCATTGCATGTTTGTCTTTGAGGCCGGCGTAGCCGATCTCCCGTTGTCTAATGCCCAGGTATTCAGAAAAGATCTTGACCATCTCCCAGGTTGTCAGCTCTTTTTTGCGCACAAAAAGAATGAGGTGCTCCCCCTCTCCCGCCCAGTCATATAAAGGGATCTCCTCAACAACAAAGTCCCGAGGAGAAGGGGCGAAATGAAAGTCATTTCGATGAGACAGCGGCAGCAGCCAACGGAACTCATTCACACATACTCCTCATAGTTATTTGGGAGTATTCTATCGTTTTTTTCCCCAGATTCTCCTCTTCCCTTCGGACAAAGACCGGCACCAGACTCACGGTCGCAAACATCATCAATGCCACAAGGCTGCCCATCGCATCCCTGCTGTCGGATTCGATGTTCTCACATTCACAGTTGATCCCCGCATCCCCGTCATCAAACTCCACCTGGAAGTTTGAAATCTCAAAAATGTCAACTCGGGGATTCAGGTCGAAAAATCTTAGATTCTTTTGAGTATTACGCCACACTCTGTATGCTCCGTGTGGGGGAACTGATCAAAAATTGCCGATGAGAGTACCTCATGGGTTCGGGCAAGGGTCGTCAGGTCCCGGGCAAGGGTCTTGGGATTGCATGAGATATAGACGATACGATCAAATCTGCTCACCAGACGGCGGGTGGTCTCGTCCAGTCCGGCGCGGGGAGGATCGACCAGCACCGTCGAAAAATCATATCCGTCCAGATCAACCCCCTCGAGCCGACGAAACGGACGCACTTTATCAAACGCCTCCACCATCTCCTCGGAGCTCATTCGCACAAAGGTGATGTTGTCTGTACCGTTGAGGACGACATTTTCACGAGCCGCACGGATGGAGTTTTTGCTCACTTCGGTGGCCAGTACCCGATCAAACTGACGCGAAAGAGGCAGCGTGAAATTGCCCAGTCCACAATAAAGCTCCAGCAGATCACCGCCGATCCCTTTGGCCTGCTGCACGGCCCAGCTGATCATCTGTGTATTGACCGCAGGATTGGGCTGGGTGAAACCTCCCTCATAATAGCGGTAATGGTACGAAACGCCATCGATTGTCAGCGTCTGGGTGACATAATCCTGCGAGAGAACGACCTTTTGCTTGCGGCTGCGGCCGATGATATGGACGTCCAAACTCTCCTCAAGCCGGCGGGCTGCTGCCTCCCACTCCCCATCCAGCCTGCGGTGATAGATCAGCGTCACCAGCACCTCATCCCGCGTCGTTGCGAGAAACTCTACGGCAAAAAGTTTGCGCTTTAGCACATCATCGCTGCTGATCGCCACAAGCAGAGGCGTCATCCTACGGGCAATAGGCTCGGCAACTTTGGGGCAGGATGCGATGACGACCGAACCGCTCTTGTCCATAGTGCCCATCGCATAATCACACCGGTCTCCCGTGTGCCAGATCCGAAACTCTGCACGTGAGCGGTAATGAGACTCCCTGGCAGTAAATACCGCCAATTCGCCCAAAAAAAACGGTGCCAGCAGATCGGCTACCTGCCCCTTTTTGTCTGCAACCTGTTCCTCATAGCTCTGCGCATACAATGTACACGATCCGCATTTTCCAAAATGCTGACACTCCATTTAAACTCCGTTCGCTATAATTGCATCTATTTGACGTTTGGTTATGATGATCGACATTTTATCCAAAAGGGACTATCAATGGCGTTAAGCGTGGTGATATTGGCAGCAGGACAAGGGACTCGGATGAAATCGGACACACCCAAGGTCCTGCATGAAATATCGGGCAAACCGATGCTCTCTCATTCCATCGATGCTGCCCAAAAAGTAA
>CAYSQV010000057.1:0-7876 GCA_964433295.1 uncultured Nitratifractor sp.
CCAGGAGGAAAGTCCTGTACCCGATGAACCCATGGCCCGTTTTGCAGGCACAACCACTATACCAGCCCAAATCGAAGCGATCTGTCAGGGCGGAGCGTTTTACCGAACCCGCACCAGCGATATCGGCAGCAACCGTCACCCTTTTGCCCTGATGATCCCGCAGGGAGAGGCCTGCCAATTCAGTGTAACCACCTATCCCGATATTCCAGGACGCAGCCGCTATGTCGCTCTCCGTTTTCGGAACAGAGATCGTCCCGAAAGTTCCATTGTGATCGCGACACACGGGCATGTTGAGCTGGGTCAGATAACGATCGCAATCGATCCGGAGTGCGAATCGACCCGATCCGATTCCCTCTCCGTTACGATCAATCCGTCGGATGTGATTCTCGTTCCAAGCCGTTGATCCTGCGTATCCCTACACAAAATTCGGTGCGTCATTGGCAAACAGGATCAAATCACCCGGGCGAGTCAATTCGGCGAGCATCTGCTCCATCCGGGCTTTGGATTCGAGTTTATGCAGTTTTGCCGGATCGACTATCTTTTTGAATATCGGATAGTTAAGCTCTCCGGTGATTACCACCAGGTCAAAGACTTCGTCAGCGCGACGGGCCACCTGCTCATTGAGCGCCTCATCCACCTCGACCAGACCCGGAGTGATCACCACCTTGCGTCCGTCATAGGTCGCGCACAGGTCAAAAGAGGCCATCATCCCGTCGATGTTGCCGTTGAAGCTGTCATCCAGAATCACTTTGCCGCCGGCATCGATCCGCTGGAGTCGGTGATCGACCGGCTTGAGCGTTGAGAGCTGCTGCTGTATCGTTCCGTCATCCATGCCCAGTGCTTTGGCCACTTTGATCGCTGCGGCGATGTTCTCGGCATTGAAGGCACCAAGCAATGAAGCGGTATATCGGACCCCGCCAAGTGTGAACGCTGTCCCCTCAAGCGTGGCAGCTGTATCCTCTATCTCATCGCCGAATACATGGATGGTTTCTGTTGGTTTAATCTTCGCGCTGCTGTGTACCCACGCTTCACGGAGGCGGTCGGAACGGAGAATCTCCATCTTGGTGTTGCGAATGTTCTCCATTGTCTTAAAATACTCGATGTGGGCCGGACCTATTTTCCCGACGATTGCATAATGGGGACGGACAAAAGTTGCTATCTCGGCGATATCCCCCTCTCCCCGCGCCCCCATCTCCACCACATAGATCTGTGTATCGTCCGGCAGATCGGTATTGATATCCCTGATAACCCCGGAGAGGGTATTGACCGACCTCGGGGTGGCATAGGTTTTGTATCGGGCGCCCAGGAGATGGGCGAGGATGTTTTTGCTGCTGGTTTTACCGTAACTGGCGGTGATTCCGACGACCGTAAGATCCT
Source organism: uncultured Nitratifractor sp. (assembly GCA_964433295.1). Classification (GTDB taxonomy): domain Bacteria; phylum Campylobacterota; class Campylobacteria; order Campylobacterales; family Sulfurovaceae; genus S017-3. Next base: position 1,378 of record CAYSQV010000057.1, read on the forward strand.
CCATGCCATACAGTTTCTCTTTTGCCTGGCGGGTAAAGCCCGCCATCCGAATCTTTTCGATCCACACACTCACTCCATGAGCGATAAAGACAGGTATCACGACGGCTTTGTAGGGTGAAGCAAAAGCGAAGAGGAGCCCAAACAGCATCAACACACCCATAAACAATTTCACTCTCGGCGTCCACACAAGCGGCCTGTCCAACCCCCGGTACCAGACGAAAATCAGGACCCCATACGCAAGCGCAACCGCCCAGCCGTACGAGCTGACCGATGAGACAAAAGCATACAACGCAAAAGGAATCAGAAAATAGACCAGATTCCACCACGGCCTGGTGTGATGAAAAACGGCCCGTTCAAGCCGGTAGCTGTACCACTGGAGCGTCGTGATGGCATAATAGCCGATGGCAGCAAGAAAAAGAAGGTAGGCAACAACATTTATAACCTGCACAGGTATCCTTGTCTTTTATTTGTCGGGTTCGGGGGAACCCGACCTACGGTTTTTTGCTTTTTGAATCTCTTCTTCGATCAAAGCGGCGATCGCTTCGCCATGCTTGAGAAAAAAGAAGTGATCTCCCTCCATCGGTATCAGACGGCTGTTGCCCAGCAGCTTGTTGATCTGCGCTCCCGTCCAGAGTGGTGTGGCGGTATCCTCTCGGCCCCAGAGGCACAACCCTCGCCCCTGAAAGCAGGCAAAACGTTGCGAAAAATCCTCATCGACGACGTTTTTAAATGTCTGATACATCCCTTCGTTCATCTCCCGGGCATCCTCACTGACAAAAAAACGGCGCAGTTTTGCAATGCCCAGAGGCCTAAAAAGCTTGAATAACGCGATCTTGACACGTACCTTCAAGGGCTTGGGCACCGGGATACCGGCAGAAGAGAGGAGTACCAAAAGTGGCGGATCGAGCAGCGTAGCGACTTTGCCGCCAAACGAATGCCCCACGATCGCCACCGGCTCTTCCCCGAGCTGCTGCAGAAAATCCCGTACAATTCCGGCATAGTCCTCTGTCCTCAGCGGCAGATCATTGGGGCTTTTGCCAAATCCGGGCAGGTCAAGATAGATGTGCTTAAAATCGGGCAAAAAATCCCCCAGAGCCTGCTGCATGATCTGTCGGTTGCTTCCCCAGCCGTGAAGGATCAGGATGCTTCGGGGCTGAGCCGGATGGACAAGGGTGTAACTGAGCGGAAAATCATGTTGGTTGTATCGGCAGATCTTGGAAGCCATAAACTATCGCAGCCTTTGGGTTTTGTCAAATCCGTATATGTCCGGGAAAAACTTGACACTCCCGCCTGCTACGTAGGCGGTCTGGTACACGATATGCACCGGAATAAAACGCTTGAGTTTTACGTAACTGATCTTGTGGGACTGCTGATGTTTTTCAATCGTCTCCAACGAGGTGGCAGCATACCCCGCAGCGACCTTTTTCAGCAACTCTTTTGGCTGGGAGAGACGCATGCAGCCGTGGCTGAATGCCCGGCTTTCCCGCTTGAAAAGTGACTTGGCCTGGGTGTCGTGCATGTAGACCGAAAAACGGTTTGGGAACATAAATTTCACCGTTCCGAGTGCGTTCTTTTTTGATGAACCCTGCACGATGCGATAGGGGATCGGGGTTTTGTTGTCCTTTCCGGCATACTGCTTCCAGTTGATCGTACGGGGGTTGATCGCGGGGGTATCCGGCTCATACCCTTTGTACACTTTCATGTTGTGGCGCTTGAGATAGCCGGGATCTTTCAGCAGATGTTTGGTAATCGTTTCGCGGATAATGTTCTCGGTCATGGTCCAGGTGGGGTTGAGGACGACGTATTTCATGGTCGAGGAAAAGATCGGCGTCTGCCAGGCAGGCTTGCCGACAATGATCGGAAACTGCATGCTGACGTGCCCCCCCTCATAAAAGCGGAGGGTGAATTCGGGGACATTCACCTCTATGTAGGTATCCCAGTGGGTCTGCGGCATCAGTTTGGTGCGTTCGATATTCAAACGGATTTTGTGCATTTTTTCGTCGCTGCTTCCCGGTTTGTAATAAGCAAGCAGTCTCTTAAACTGAGGATTTTTGGGAATATACGGCGATAATATCTCCTCGATCGTCGCCCCTTTTTTCAGTCGGGCAATGATCGCAGCGCTGTCAACTTTTTGGAGGTTGAGATCGAAGTGTGTTTTGGTCCCGTGAGCCGATTTGGCTGCCTGAGAAGCGCGAAAAGCAGGCAGATCGATGCAGCTGTTGGCCAGGTTGCGGGCATAGCCGACCAGCATCTTGCTCAAAAAGGCAGAGTCCTTGTTGACACGGTACTGCTGATAGAGTCCGTCCAGACCACACGCCGAGGCGTATTTGTCCTTTTTATAGATCGAAAGAAACGCATCACGATCCGCCGGTTTCCATCCGTTGGCATCCTTGATGCCCGGAACCCCCGAACATCCTGACAACAAAAAAAGCAACCCCACTGCAACACCCAAACCGTGCTTCATCTCTCTCCCTTTTGTGTGACCGATATTGTGATGGCAAAACTTTTGCGCCCATTATACCCGGTTCTCTCTAAAGAACCTGCTTCTTTTTCGCAAGTGCCCGGGCACAGGCGGCGGCCGAGCTAAAAGCCCATTGGAGATTGTACCCGCCCAATCGCCCGGTGACATCCAATACCTCTCCGACAAAATAGAGCCCCGGACACAGGCGGCTCTCCATGGTCACCGGATCAATCTCGTCGGTTGCGACCCCGCCGCAGGTAACTTCGGCTTTGCTGTAGCCAAAGGTTCCCGCGGGAGCAAAACGGTAGGCATGCAGCCCCTCCAGTTGTCTCCAGGACGCTTCGTCAAGATCACGACAGGCCTGATCGGGTATCCCCCGATCTGCCAGAAGCGCTTTGGCAAGACGTTTTGGCATCGGCAAAGCCGTAGCGATCTGCCTGGCACTGTTTCGCAGCCGACGCAGATCGTATCCGGGCAAAAAATCGATTGAGATATCCCCTTTTTGCCAATAGAGCGATGCATCCAGCACCGCCGGGCCGGTGATCCCCTTGTGGGCAAAAAGCAGCCGGCCTTCGGCCCAATGCCCTCCGACCGTAATCACCACCTTGGTCGCTACGCCGCTGAGTGCTTTCAGGAAAAACTGATCTTTTTGAAGTGTCAGTCCCACCAGAGCCGGCCGAGGCCGCACGATCGTATGCCCAAAGCGCTCAGCGATCCGGTACCCAATATCGCTGGCACCCAGCCGGGGATAGCTCAAACCACCCGAAGCGACGATCAACTGAGCAGTCCGGTAAAGACCCCGACTGGTCATGAGATGAAATTCCCCTCCGTTCTGTGAAACCTCACGCACCCGGGTGGATGTCTCAACGGAAGTATCCCCTATCGCGGTTTCAAAAAGCGACAATACCTCCCGGGAACTCTGGGGAGAAAAATACTGGTGCGCCTTCTGCCGAACCGGATGAAGGCCTTTCTCCCCAAACCAGCGCAACGTATCGTGTTGATCAAAACGGGACAAAACTTCCCGGACAAAGGCTCCACCCGGACAGTAGTCTTCCGGAGAGAGGCGGGCATTGGTCAGGTTGCATCTCCCCCCTCCGCTGACGGCAAGTTTGGCACCGATATCGGGGTGCGCTTCGAGGATCAAAGTGTCCGACGTCTCTGCGAGCAAGGATGCGGTCATCAGGCCGGACGCCCCTCCCCCCAGAATGATCCTCTCGAACGATCTGCTCACCGGATCAGAGCCTCTGGAGCTTTTTGAGCCCCTCTTTGACGAGCGTGGCGGTGTCACCCTGCAGACCGCTCAGGGCTTTGCGGATCGCCTCTTTTTTGAAGCCCAGGCTCTCCAGCGCCATCTGTGCCTCGGCTGAAGACGCCTGAATGGTGTCGCCCTCTCCCTCTCCATCGACGATAAAATCAGCCAGCTCCACCAATATACGGCTCGCCGCCTTGGGTCCGATACCCGGTACCCGTTTGAGCATCGCGACATCTTTGGCCGCGACCACCTGCGCGAACGCAGAAGGGGTGAAGGTGGAACAGATCGCCAGCGCCACCTTGGGACCGACCCCGTTGATCTTCAGCAGGGTATCGAACATCTTCTGCTCGTTCTTCTCTCTGAAACCAAAGAGCAGATGGGCATCCTCCCGGATCACCTGCGTAACGAACAGGCGTACTTTTGGGTCAGTGATGGCATTGGAGGTGTTGATGGAGGTGTGCACCTCGTGGATCACCCCGCCGGTATTGATGTGGACAAAGGTAGGTTCTTTGTGCTCGACGATCCCTTCGATCCCTACGATCATGGCCGCTCCTTGAATGGTTTGTGGCAGTATATCATTTCCGGGTTATAAACATTAAAAATATGTCAAATTGTCATATTTTTCATCTCTGAGCAACTCTACGGTACAATACGCCAACACATTCGGGAGTGGGCATGCTCAAGAAATTCTTTACCAACAGCGCCGGGATTCTTCTTTCGCGTATCGCCGGACTGGTGCGCACGACACTCCTGGCAGCGGTGCTGGGGCAGTCGATCTACAGTGACATGTTTCTGGTCGCTTTTAAACTCCCCAATGTCTTCCGGAGGATCTTCGGGGAGGGGGCGTTCGTGCAGGCGTTCATGCCCTCGTTTGTCGCCTCACAGAATAAAGGAGCGTTTGCGATCTCGATTTTCCGGCGCTTTCTCCTCTACATCGTTGCCGCTTCACTGATCGTCTCTCTTTTTCCGGGCGTTTTCACCCGGCTGCTGGCCATTGGGTTCAGCGACGAGGCGATCGCGCAAACCGCGCCGTTGACGGCCATTACGTTCTGGTATCTGGCCTTGATCTTCGTGGTCACTTTCCTTGCTTCCCTGCTCCAATACCGCGAGCACTATGCCACCACGGCGTTTGGGACGGTACTGTTGAATCTTTCGATGATCGCAGCACTCCTGCTGTGGCGCCACGACGATCCCTCCCGGGTCGTGTACGCGCTGGCGATCTCGGTCGTTATCGGTGGACTTTTGCAGGTGGGGCTGCATCTGTGGAGTATCCATCGGCTGCGGCTGCATCGGCTGCTGCTTGGCGGGTGGAAATACCGCCGCACGCGAGACATCTCGGCCGAAGAGGCCAAGTTTAATTCCCTCTTTCTCCCGGCGGTCTGGGGGAGCTCCACCCCGCAGATCAATGCCTTCCTCGATACGTGGCTTGCTTCGTTCCTGGTTGCCGGCTCCATCTCGGCACTGACCTACGCCAACCTGGTCTTTACCCTGCCGCTGGCGCTCATCGCCATCGCCGCATCCACCGCGCTCTTTCCCTCCATCACCAAAGACCTCAAGCACGGCCGGGAGGAGCAGGCCTACGCCAATCTCTCCCGGGCATTCTGGCTGATGGCCTTTGCGCTTGGCGCCGCAATGGTCGGCGGCATGATGCTGGCCGAACCGGTCGTATGGCTGCTGTTTGAGCATGGGCGCTTCACGCCGCACGATACCGTGGTGACCGCCCAGGTCCTGCGCATGTATCTGATCGGGCTGATCCCTTTTGGTCTGGCCAAACTCCTCTCCCTCTATCTGTATGCTACCCATCGTCAGGCTCAGGCGGCACGGATCGCCTCTGTGGCTCTATTGGCCAACATCACCGCTTCACTCAGCCTCATCAAGCCGATGGGGGTCACCGGACTGGCGCTGGCGGGGAGTCTGGGCGGATGGGTGGTGTTTGTACTGACGCTGCGGGAGCTGGGCTGGGAGCGGATGCGCCCCATTCTCCTCTCCCCCAACGGACGTTATCTGCTCGCAGGCCTGCTGATATTGGGAGGTGTTCTCTGGGGTGTTAATGGATGGCTGATGGGGATGATTCGGGCGGGAGGATAATGATCTTTACCTCATTCGTGCTATAATAGACCCACCAAACCAAAAGGAGACACCATGTCCAAAGTTGTCAAAGTGATCGAAGTCCTCGCCCAGTCAGAGAAAAGCTGGGAAGATGCCGCTGCCAAAGCGGTCAAAGCCGCCAGCAAGAGCATCAACAACATCAAGTCGATCTACATCGTCGATACCAGCGCCAAGGTCGAAAACGGCAAGATCGTCAAATACCGCATCAACGCCAAGATCTCGTTTCTCATCGGCAAAAAATAGTCATCCCGCCCCCTTTGCGGGGCATCCTCAACATCTCTTCGCTATAATTCCGAATATATTTTCACAAGGCTTCCGCTATGGTCATCTTTGACAGTGCCACCCGTACCAAACGCCCTTTTGAACCGATCCGCCCCGGCCGTGCCGACATCTATGCCTGCGGCCCTACAGTCTATGATGATGCCCACCTTGGGCACGCCCGGAGTGCTCTGAGCTTCGACCTGCTCGCCCGAACCCTGCGGGCACTTGGATACGAGGTGACGCTGGCCAAAAATTTCACCGATATCGACGACAAGATCATCGCCAAAATGGAGAGCACCGGCAAAAGCCTGCGGGAGATCACCGACTACTACATCGACCGTTACCTTGATGAGATGGGTCAGCTCGGAGTCATCCGCGCCGACATTGAGCCCAAAGCGACCGAATCACTCGACGCC
>CAYSQV010000058.1:0-7808 GCA_964433295.1 uncultured Nitratifractor sp.
TGCGCACGGTCCTCCCCTTTTTGGGGTCAAACAGCTCGATCATCTTTTTGATCTTCGGCTCCGGGAGCGGGGTGGGGGGGTTTTTTTCTTTGGCTGCCTCGGTGTTGGTGGGGGTGGGGTCGACGCAACTCTCTCTCATCTCGATCTCCTCGATCGTGGAGGCCGACTGGGCAAAAGCATCGGAGGGATTGGTCTCTTTGGGCGGGGAAGTTTGCTGTGAGTGGTCGGCTGAAGCCAACCCTACGGGGTCATTCGTTTTTTTTTTCGTTTCGGAGGGGATATTTTTGATCCGGGTCTCTATCCCAAAGATCTCCTGGACAAACATCTTGATGATGGCCCATCCGTCTATGAGCGTTTTTTTATCTTCGCCTTGGGCAGTCGAGTACCATGAGAGGGTATTCCCCTCATACGATTTGAACGTAATGTTTCGTTCGAACGCGCTTCCCAGATCGTAATCGCGGTCGTATATTTTCTGCAAAAGACTTTTGAAAGAGACCTGTGCCGTACTCCCCCCGCTGGGGGAATCTTCACGGCGGGTCTCGGTCCGGGTTGGTTCGGCGGGCGGGGTTGGGGCTGCAGAGGGGCGCGGCTCCTGCTCCCCGACAGGTTTGGCTTCGAGCGAGATCTCTGGGGCGATGGCGTTCAGATCAATCTCTTTTTCAACGGGCGGGACAGATTGGGTGGGTCGTGATTCGGGAGCTTTGACTCCCGAGAGCTCCTTTTGCAGGGTGTGGATCATGGTGTCGATGTCGTGGATGGAGAGCGATTCTTTCATCTTGAAAAAGGTCAAAACAAGGACGAATTCCCCGTCACTCCCCAAAGAGAGCAGTCCTTTGGCATCGGCAAGTATGCGAAAAAAACGGTCGATCAGCAACGGGCTGAATCGGGGATCTTTCTCCAAAAGGAGCTCTTTAAGATGGAGGGTGAGTTCATCGACGATCATTTCTGCTTCAAAATCGGCTGATTGGCGGACAAAATCGAGAATACCGGTATCGTTCTTGTCACGGATAGTATCCAGGAGACCGTCAAGCAAGGAGGGTTCAATGATCCCCAGCATTCCAGTGACAGTAGCGACATCGACATGGTTCTTGGAATAGACGATTGCCTGGTCCAGGAGGGTGAGGCTGTCACGCAGGCTGCCGGCTCCGCTTCGGGCGATGATCTCAAGCGCTTCTTTGTCGTAGGCGACCTGCTCGATATCGAGAATGTACTGCAGATGGCTGACGACCAGTTTTTGGGGAATCTTTTTAAAGCGAAAATGTTGTGTACGGCTGAGAATCGTGGCCGGAAGCTTGAGCGGGTCGGTGGTCGCAAGGACAAATTTGACAAAATCAGGCGGCTCCTCAAGGGTCTTGAGCAGGGCGTTGAACGCTTGAGGGGTGAGCATGTGCACTTCATCAATGATGAAAATTTTGTAGCGGCCGATGGAGGGTTTGTATTTGGTGTGCTCGATGAGCTCTTTGATGTCGTCGATGCCCCGGTTGGAAGCGGCATCCATTTCGATGATATCGAGATGGCGCGATTCGTTGGCCATGCGACAGTGGTCACAGGTATTGCAGGGCTTGGATGAGGGGCCGTGTTCGCACAGGAGCGATTTGGCAAAGATCCGGGCGGTAGAGGTCTTGCCGCTGCCGCGCAGACCCGAAAAGAGATAAGCGTGGGAGAGACGGTCCCCTTCGAGTGCCAGTGAGAGGGTCTGCGATACGGCATCCTGTCCAATCAGATCATCAAAAGTTGATGGACGGTATTTCCGGGCAAGGGCTAATGACAACCGATCTCCTTTTCCTCTCAGAATGACCATAATTGTAGTCAAATTTTACTTTTAATCGGTATAATTTGTTCAAACAGATACAAGGACAAACGGATGCGATGGCAAGACAGACGACAGAGCGATAATGTAGAAGATCGTCGGGCAAACAGTGGTGGCGGAGGGCGCGGTATGCCTTCGATCGGGATGATGTTTATGCTCTGGCCGCTGGTCAAGCCTTTGTTGCGCAGCAAGTTCGGCCTGATGGTGCTGGGGGTCGGTGCGCTCATCTGGTTCAGCGGGTTTAATCCCCTGAGCCTTGTCGGGATGGGGGGAGGCGGTTCCTCTTCGTCTCTGAACAAAGCGCAGGAGGACAAGGAAGCGGCGTTCATGTCTACCGTGCTGGCCGATACCGAAGATGTATGGAAAGCGATCCTCCCCCAATACGGTCTGCGGTACCGAGCACCCAAAATGGTATTGTATCGGGGGAGTACCCGCAGCGGTTGCGGACATGCGAGTGCCCAGATGGGGCCGTTTTATTGTCCGGCCGATCAGAAAGTCTATCTCGATCTGGGATTTTTTGACGAGCTGGCCCGTCGGCACAATGCCGGCGGGGATTTTGCCCAGGCGTATGTGTTGGCCCATGAGATCGGTCATCATATCCAAAACATGCAGGGTACACTCGATCAGGTACAAAAAATGAAGCATCAGGTGCGCAGTGAAGCTCAGGCGAACAAGCTGCAGGTCAGGGTCGAGCTTCAGGCGGATTGTTATGCCGGCGTATGGGCGCATCATGCGCAAAAACGGTTCAAAATCCTCGAACCGGGCGATATTGAAGAGGCCCTCAATGCCGCCAGCCAGATCGGCGACGACAAACTCCAAAAAGAGGCAACCGGTTATGTCCGTCCGGACGGCTTCACACATGGATCGGCACGCCAGCGTGTCGCCTGGTTTAAAGAGGGCTTTGTCAAGGGGGACCTGCGGGCGTGCAATACGTTCCGGTAGCAGGATAACCCCTGTGACATCAGCTCCCTATATCCAAGTGATATAGAGATGTCAAATTTCTTTTTTGCCGACATCCTTGCAAACCAGCCGTCAAATCCTCAGATTTACAAAAAGATGCTCATAGTCGGGCACAATAGGGGTAGGTTTGCAAAGTAATGTGACAAAATCACCACACTAATTCGCGCTTTTGATACATTGGGGTATAATCTTCTCCAATTTTATCTTTACAAACGGAAGAGTTCACCATGAGTTATGACCCCAAGACCATCGAGACCAAATGGCAGCAGATCTGGGATGAGGAGGGGGCGTTTGAGCCCTTATCCGATTACTCCCTGCCAAAAAAATACATCCTGAGTATGTTCCCCTACCCCAGTGGGCGGATCCATATGGGACACGTGCGCAACTACGCTATAGGGGATGCTCTGGCACGTTATTATCGCAAACAGGAGTACAATGTCCTCCACCCCATCGGCTGGGACAGCTTCGGGATGCCGGCCGAGAACGCTGCGATCAAGCACAAACTCCATCCCCGCACCTGGACCTACGACAACATCGACTACATGCGCAAAGAGCTCAATGCCCTGGGGCTCTCCTTCTCCAAAACGCGTGAGTTTGCCACCAGCGATCCGCTTTATACCCGGTGGGAGCAGCAGTTTATCATCGAGATGTTCGAGCGGGGGGTCCTCTACCGGGAGTCGACCACCGTCAACTGGTGCCCCAGCTGCCAGACGGTACTGGCCAATGAGCAGGTAGAGGAGGGGTGCTGCTGGCGCTGTGACAGCGAAGTGGAACAAAAAGAGATGCCCGGCTACTACCTCGACATTGTCTCCTATGCCGATGAGCTTCTGAGCGCCCTGGACGATCTGGAGGGGAAATGGCCCGCGCAGGTGCTGACGATGCAGCGCAACTGGATCGGCAAGTCAAGAGGGTTGTCGTTCGGGTTCAAACTCTCGGATGAGAGCCGGGAGAGACTGAACGGACAGTTCGACGGGTACGAGGTCTTCACCACCCGAGCTGATACGATCTACGGGGTCACCTACAGCGCGTTGGCTCCGGAGCATCCCATCGTCACCTACCTTCTGGAGCATGACCTCCTCCCCCAGAAGACCGCTGAGCGGATCCGCACCATGGTCAATATGAGCGAGCGGGAGCGTTCGCAGGCCGACAAAGAGGGATATGATCTTGGGATCACCGTGATCCACCCGCTCACCGGAGCCCGGGTACCGGTCTGGACGGCCAATTTTGTTCTGGCCAGCTACGGCGGTGGAGCGGTAATGGCGGTCCCAGCGCACGACGAGCGGGATTTTGATTTTGCGACGCAATACAGACTGCCGATCAAACGGGTGATCGAAGGGGGCGAAGAGTTGCCTTTTACCGCTGATGGCATTTTGATCGATTCGGATCGATTCACCGGAATGAAGAGCGCCGATGCCCGTGCGGCGATCATTGCGTACATGGAAGCCGAGGGGCTGGGGAAGGGGACCACCAACTTCAAGCTGCGCAACTGGGGGGTCAGCCGCCAGAGATATTGGGGCGCGCCGATCCCGTTCGTCCACTGCCCCACGTGCGGGCTGGTGCCGGAGAAGATCGAGAACCTTCCCGTGACCCTGCCGGACGATGTGGCGATCACCGGCGAGGGGAACCCGCTGGAGACCCATCCGACCTGGAAACACTGCACCTGCCCCAGCTGCGGCGGTGAAGCGACCCGTGAGACCGATACGCTCGATACTTTCGTCCAGAGCAGCTGGTATCAGCTGCGCTACACCGTCGATCCGGACAAATGGGAGGATGTGGGGATCGACAAAGCCGATGCTGCTTACTGGATGAATGTCGATCAGTACATCGGCGGAATCGAGCATGCGATCCTACACCTGCTGTATGCGCGCTTCTTCACCAAAGTATTGCGCGATCTGGGCTACCACGATACCGATGAGCCGTTCGAGCGGCTGTTGACCCAGGGGATGGTGCTGATGGACGGAGCCAAGATGTCCAAATCCAAAGGCAACACCGTTGATCCCGATGAGCTGATCGCCCGTTACGGGGCCGATACGGCGCGGCTCTTTATTCTCTTCGCCGCGCCCCCCCAGAAGGAGCTGGAGTGGAACGACAGCGGTGTCGAAGGGGCCTACCGCTTCATTAAAAAACTCTTTGAGCGCGCCGGCAAAGTGACGGAGCATGTACTGCCCGCGATCGACCACAACACGCTGGATGCCCAGAGCAAAGCGGCCCGGGCCAAAGTCTACGAAGCGCTCCGGAAATCGCACGATGTGTTCGGCAAGACCTTCGCGTTCAATACCCTGATTGCCGCGTGCATGGAGGCGCTCAACGCGCTGGACAAACAGGACGACAGCGCGGTATGGAGTGAGGGGATGTATGTGATCCTCCATCTGCTGGAGCCCATTATCCCCCACGTCACAAGCGAACTGAGCGATCGGCTGTTCGATCGCGCAAACCTTGCCGGCTCAATTCCGGTCAGAGAAGAGGTATTTGTCCGCGAAAGCGTCACGTTGGCGGTGACCATCAACGGCAAACGCCGTACCGAGATTGAAGTGGCACCTGATGCCGACAAAGAGACGATCCTTGCCACAGCCAAAGAGGCCGGAGCCAAATGGCTGGAGGGCATGACGATCGTCAAGGAGATAGTGGTGCCGGGCAAGCTGGTCAATCTCGTGGTCAAGCCAGTTTGAATGAGGAATGAGGAATGGGGAATGAAGAACCAAGACTGGCTGATTTTCTCCATTCCAAACCTCTCTACTACAAGGAGATAGACTACGATCGGATCCATATTGCTTATGAGATCCTCAAACCGCACATTAGGCGCCCCACTACCATCCATATCGTTGGCACGAATGGCAAGGGGAGTACCGGAAGAATCATTGCACATCTGGCGTATGCTTATAGCGCTGAGCGTTCAGCGTTGAGCGTTGAGAATACCTCTCCCAACCACCAGCCATCGACCATCAACCATCGACCACTCTCCGTCGGCCACTACACCTCCCCCCACATTCTCCGTTTCAACGAGCGGATCTGGCTGAATGGGGCCGATGCGTCTGATGAGGTGATGGAAGCGGCGCACCGGCGACTGTACGGTATTCTCGGCTCAGAGGTATCCCAGGGGCTGAGCTATTTTGAGTATACGACCCTGCTGGCGTTTGTGGTGTTTGAGGATTGCGATCTGATGGTGCTCGAAGCGGGCCTGGGAGGCGAGTATGATGCGACAAATGTCTGCGACAAAGAGCTCAGTGTCATTACCCCCATCGGGCTGGATCATCAGGCGTTTTTGGGGAATAGCGTCGAAGAGATCGCCGCGACCAAGATACGCAGCATTGCGCCAGGCAGCAAGGTGCTGTTGGCGCCACAACCCTATCCGGAGGTGGTAGACGTGGCGAAACAAATTGCCATGGATGCAGGGGCAGACCTGCGTGTCTGCCCAAGCCCAGACAACCGTATTGGCACATCAGGGTTCAACACACGGGTTGACCCCTACGCATGGGAGAAAATTACCCGTGAACAACCCTGGCCTCCCTTTCTCCTCCAAAACGCCCGCGTAGCGATGGTGGCTCTGGAAATTTTGGGTATTCCGTATGACGTGAGCGATCTGGAGAGTCTGGAGCTCTTCGGGCGGTTTTATCCCTGGCGGGAGAATATCCGCATCGATGTAGGTCACAACCCATTGGCAGCTCGCGCGATTGTTGAAGCGATGGAGCCTGATACTGTGCTGATCTACAATTCGCTCGATGACAAAGATTATGATGAGGTACTGCGCATCTTCAAACCAAAGATCACGAGGGTAGAGATCATCCCGATCGACTCGCAGCGTGCCGCGACCGCTGAGGCGATTGAGACCGCGGTAAAACGGACCGGATTGCCATACCGTGTTTTTGACGGGACGATTCAATCGGATGAGCACTACCTGGTTTTTGGATCATTTTATGTAGTGGAAGCATTTTTGCAAAATGCAGAGGAGATGTAGGAGCAGATCCTGTATCTGTCCAACAGAGGTATATGCAGGGTGTGTTTGCTGACGCACCAACAAAAGGAACACCATGATCTCTCAGGCGAATATCTATGAATATCTGTTGTCGATGGCGGCATCGTTGGGGTCAGGCACGGACGATCAATCTGCCCCAAGGGATGAGGCAGACAGATCATCCAAGCCAGACCCCCATAAGCAGATGATCCTGTGCCGAGATGACAAAGAAGCAAAGCAAATCGAAGCAACAGCACGGTTGGCGGGATTTGAGCCGTTTGTGCTGCCTGATATGCGGGTAAGTGTGGGAGAGGATCTGCGTACGTATGGAGAAGAGATACGGCAGTTTTTTGGGGCGCTGGGGCGGTATTATGTAGGGAGTAGTGAGCAGAGAGGAGTGAGCAATGAGCAGTTGGCGGGGAGCAGAGCATCAAAGGGGTCAGGCACCGACGATCACTTCGCAATGCTTCGAAAATCATCCAGGCCAGACCCCTATAAGCTCCTTATCGTCCCGTTGCGTACCGCCATGGTGCCGTTTCCCAAATCAGCGTATTTTCCCTCCCACACAATCGAATTTGGTGATACGATTAATCTGAACAGCCTCAAAGACCAGCTCTACCACTGGGGCTATCATTTTGCCGACATCACAGCGCAGCAAGGAGAGGTGTCATTTCGGGGGGATATCATCGATCTGTTTCCTATCGATGCCCATCAGCCGTATCGTATCTCCCTTTTTGATGATGAAATCGAGTCGATCCACCGGTTTGATCCCTCGACCCAGAAGCGTCAAGGGGAGGAGCTGGAGGCACTGACGTTTACTCCGGCTTTTTTGGCGCTGAGTGCCGAGGAGCACGCCGCACTCAAAACGCGATGCGAGACGAGTCCCTATGAGAGTTTTGTCAGGGATATAGATTCTCTTGGGCTTTGGCACTTAGATGGCCTGGGCGAGAATGCGCTGGAGAGATTCGATGCAGTATTGGCGGAAAATTTGGATGAGGAACTGAATGAAATTTATTTATTGATAGGGTCAGGGAGCGAGGAGAACTTCGCAATGCTACGAAAATCATCGGTGCCAGCCCCCTATGT
>CAYSQV010000059.1:0-7709 GCA_964433295.1 uncultured Nitratifractor sp.
AACGACAAGGGATCGGCTATGCCTGAGAACACCCCACCAAAAGGTCGCATGCTGACCTTTGAGATTTTGCAGTACAATCCGAGTGACCCGCAGTCCAAACCCCACATGGTTACCTACCACCTTGAGGAGACACCGGGGATGACGCTGTTTGTGGCGCTGAACATGATACGGGAGCGGTTTGAGCCCGATCTGGCTTTTGACTTTGTGTGCCGGGCCGGGATCTGCGGCAGTTGCGGCATGATGGTCAACGGCAAACCCCTCCTGGCCTGCCGCACGCTTACCAAGGATTACCCCGACGGGATCCTTCGGCTTATGCCGATGCCCTCCTTCAAGCTTATCAAGGACCTCTCTGTTGTCACCGGCCAGTGGATGGACGGGATGAGCAAGCGGGTTGAGAGCTGGATCCACTCCAAAGAGGAGGTGGACATCACCCGGCTCGAGAAGCCGATCGAACCCGAGGTGGCCGATGCGACCTTTGAGCTGGATCGCTGCATTGAGTGCGGCATTTGTGTCTCTTCCTGCGCCACCGCGCTGATGCGGCCCGATTTCGTCGGAGCGGTTGGGCTCAACCGCATTGCGCGGTTTGACATCGACCCGCACGATGAGCGGACCGCGGAGGACTTCTACGAACTGGTGGGTGATGACAGCGGGATATTCGGATGCATGACGCTGTTGGGCTGCGAGGACAACTGCCCCAAGAACCTTCCTCTGCAGGAGAAGATCGCCTACATGCGCCGCAAACTCGCCAATGTGCGTGACAGCGGAGGCGGACTGGAGATCCGGGTGGAGGGGTAGATCAATTCACAATCCGCACTTTGGTGCCCGGCTTGACCTTTTTGAAGACCACATTGGCAACTTTGTACGGCAGGCGGACGCAGCCGTTGCTGGCCGGATAGCGCTTGACATACTTGCTGCCGTGGAGGCCGATGCCGGAGCTGGTCAGACGCATCCAGTTTTTTAGCGATGCGCCGACGAATTTGACCCCTTTCCATGAGCCGCGATATTTGCGGCGATCCCCGTGATAGATCCGCTTGCCGTTTTTGTAGATGTCTCCGAAAATGGTCGAGCGTTTGTCGGCAAGTTTCTCGGTGATCTTAAAAGTTCCCTGGGGGGTTGCTTTGTTTCGGATGGTGCGGGTATTGGGTTCGAGCTTGCGCTTCGCGCCGGTCGTACAGGGCGAATCAAGCGCCACCCTGCCCCCAACGTACATCTTCATCCGCTGTTCGCTCACGTCGATCCTGATCTCGGTGTTTTTGCTGTTGGCGCGCGCCAGAAGTTGAGGATCTTTATAGACTTTGAAGGTTTTGGGGTATTGGGTATATTTCCGAAAATCGGCATAGGTTTTGATCGGATGGTGCTTTTTGATTGTCGCTTTGACCTGCCCTTTGTTTTTCTGTGCGGCGACTTTTTTGATGACGCGGCGGGTTTTGCCGCCGACATAGCCGCTTGCAGGGGTAATGCCGTGTTTTTTCTGGAACTTTACGACCGCAGCCTGGGTCCCTTTGCCCCATTTGCCGTCGGCCGTGATCCCCAAAAACTTCTGCAGCGCCCTCACATCCTCCGGGCGGTTGGGACAGCGATCGGTCGCGGTGGGTGTACACATGTTCTGCCAGGAAGCGATGGGAGCGGATCTGGGCGTGTTTCGGGCGGGCGGGGTCGGTTTGGCTGCCGGTGCCGCCTGGGCGACCATCGCGCCGGCGACACGGTCCAGTACCTGTTTGGTGCGCATACCGACATAGCCGCTGGCCGGAGAGATGTGGTAGTGCTTTTGAAAAGCAATGACCGCCTGTTGGGTCCCTTTGCCCCACTTGCCGTCGGCCACAATGTTGATGTTGAGATTGGGGTCGGCATTGAGGAGGATCTGGAGGTTGGAGACTTCGATCAGTTTGTTGGGGCAATGGTTGCCTTTGACGTGATTGTCGCACATGTCGCCGTAGAGGACAAACTCTTTGACCGTGTGGGTCGGCCGGGGGGTCGGCTTTTTCTTCTTGGGAGAAGGGAGGGTTTTTTGGGGTTTGGGTTTTGGGAGGGTATGGTTGGTCGCATTGGCGATCTTCTGGAGGATCATGCGACTTTTGGCTCCGACATAGCCGTTGGCGGGCCGGATGTCGTAATGTTCCTGAAAGACGATCACCGCTGCTTTGGTGCCGGGGCTCCAACGGCCATCCTCTTTGATATAGAGATAGAGACTCGGATCGGAGTTGAGGGTCTTTTGGAGGGCTTTGACCTCGTTGGGCTTGTTGGGACAGGTTTGGGCAGGTGACGGGTCGCACATGTCACTGAAATGGGAAAAATCTGCGGCCGATGCTCCGGAGAGCAACGCAGCAAAGATAAGAAGAGATTGTAATGCTTTGTTCAAAGGGCATTCCCCACTTGGCTGTGATTTGGATGGTATTGTATCTTGAATGTGGTCAAAAAACAATGAAAAATGTCAAATATCACCACGAAGTATAGCAAGCCTGAATTAACCGATCGGTTAACCAAAGTGATGGCTTTGGCAGGGCATCCGTCTTGTGTTGGCCGCGACGGTACCGATGACGGTCAGGGGCAGCCCCATTGACTGTGCGATCGTCTCGATCGCTGAGCGGTTTTCGGGATCGAATGCGATCAGCATTTCGTACTCTTCACCGCTCAGGCCGATCTCCGGATCGATCGGAGCCTGGAGGTCGATGCCGCACCGGTTGGCTTCCAGCAGGGTATTGATGTCACAGTACAAACCATCCGAGATATCCATACCGGCACGAAGCCAGGGGCGTGCCTGCTGTATAAAATCGCCCCGAAGTGTGGGGAGAAAAAAACGGGAATTCGCCTCGATCCCCTCCCCGGCCTCGAGCCGCAGCAGATCCCGTCGGCTCTCTCCGAGGATTCCGGTGTAGGCAAGCAGATCCCCCGGCACGATGCCGGTACGGTACAGCGGCGCATCGCTGTGGGAGATCAGCGTGATGGAGAGATGGAGGCGTTCGCCGCCGACGGTGTCGCCGCCGATGATCGCGCATCCCCACTCCCGGGCGGTTGCTTCAAGTGCGCCGACCAGCTCGGTGATCGCCTCTTCCGAGAAATCCCGGGGGATCGCGAGCGTCACGAGAGCGTAACGGGGAGAGGCGTTCATCGCCACCGCATCGGAGAGGTTGGCCAGCATCGCTTTGCGCCCGATCTGAGCGGGATGCATCCACTCACGGCGAAAATGGATCCCCTCGCAAAACGCATCGGCACTGTAGACCGTGCTTCCGATCACTGCCCCGTCGTCGCCGATGTAGGGCGAGTCGAGTTGCCCAATCAGAAAATGCTCTTTGTCCTGCTGCATGATTGCTCTTTGTGTGGTGTCTTCGTGAAGGGATTATAACCAAAAAGAGTAAAACCGTAACACACCTCCTGGCTTCATTTGGAGTGATTTGATTATTCATGCGGTTTATAGTGGGGCGTTGCTATAATCCCTCTATATTCACACAAGGGACAAGCAAGCATGAAGATTTCCGATGTAAAAATCCATGAATACGATGCGGTCGTTGTCGGTGCGGGTCTGGCCGGTCTGGCCGCAGCACGCGAGCTGACCGCGGCGGGCAAAAAGACCGCCGTCATCACCAAACTCCATCCCCTTCGGAGCCACTCCGGCGCTGCCCAGGGGGGGATCAATGCCGCCCTCGGAGAAGGCGACTCGACCGAATTGCACGAATTTGATACGGTCAAAGGGAGTGACTACCTCGGCGACCAGGACGCCATCGAATTGATGTGTTCCAAAGCACCCGAGACGGTCCGCTGGGCCGAGCGGATGGGCGCGATCTTTTCGCGGGATGATGAAGGCAAGATCGCCATTCGCCCCTTCGGCGGCCAGTCCAAACCGCGGGCCTGTTATGCCGCTGACCGGACGGGCCTGACGCTGCTGCAAACAATGTATGAGCAGGCCCACCGTGCCGGGATCGAAGTGTTTGATGAGTATTACGCTGCCGATATTCTGTATGAGGACGGGAAGGTCAAAGGGGTTGCTGCCTACAACCTGCGGGATTCCCGTCCGGTTCTTTTCAATGCCAAAGTCACACTGTTTGCCACCGGCGGATACGGCCGGGCCTACAAGATCAACTCCAACGCCCATGCCAATACCGGTGACGCGCTCTCGATCGTCGCCCGCAAAGGGTTGCCGCTGGAGGACATGGAGTTTGTCCAGTTCCACCCCAGCGGACTGGGCGGATCGGGGATCCTGATCTCCGAAGCGGCCCGCGGTGAGGGGGGGCGCCTCTACAACTCCGAAGGGGAACGCTTCATGGAAAAATACGCTCCCAATGCCATGGAACTGGCCAGCCGGGATGTCGTCAGCCGGGCCATCATGGAGGAGATCCGTGCCGGGCGCGGTGTCGGACCGGACAAAGACGCCGTCTACATCGATCTGACCCACCTCCCCGAAGAGACCATTATGACCAAACTCCCCGAACTGCGGGAGCTGGCGATCACCTTCCTTGGGCAGGACATGCTCAAAGAGCCGATCATGATCGCCGCAACTGCCCACTATTCGATGGGCGGGATCCCGGTCAATACCCGCTGCCAGGTGCGCAAAAGTCCTACGGAATTCGTCGAGGGTTTCTATGCCGCCGGTGAATGCAGCTGTGTGAGTGTCCACGGCGCCAACCGCCTTGGCGCCAATTCGCTTCTGGAAGCACTCTTTTTCGGCCGCGAAGCGGGCAAAGCGATGATCGAAGACCTTGAGGGCATTGCGCTGGTCAAAGCCTCCGCCGAAGATGCCCAGACCATGATCGACGAATTTAACTCGATCCGTGAAAACAACGGCAATGAGCGCGTCCCGGCTCTGCGTGCCGAGCTCCAGGAGAGCATGACAATGGATGCAGGGGTCTTCCGGACCGAAGAGTCTCTGCTGCGCCAAAAAGCGAAACTCAAAGAGCTTCACGATCGCTACAGACACATCCGCATCGACGACAAGTCGAACACGTTCAACACCGACCTGCAGGAGGCGATCGAACTGGGACACATGATCGACTTCAGCCTCTTTATTGTCGAGGGAGCCCTCGCCCGCCGCGAGAGCCGCGGGGCCCACTACCGGGAGGATTATCCGACCCGGGATGATGCCAACTTCCTCAAACACACCTATGCGACGCTGAACGATGACTATACCCTCAATCTGGAGTATGGAGATGTCGTCCTGGGTAAATTTGAGCCGCAAGAGCGGACGTACTAAGGAGCCGATATGAGTATGAGCAAACAGACAAAACATGTCACCATCAAGGCCTTCCGTTTCAATGCGGAGACCGACTACCTCCCCTACTACAAAACCTATGAGATGGAGGTGGGCAAGGATGAGCTGATCCTCGATCTGCTCAACCGGATCAAGTGGGAGCATGACGGATCGTTCAGTTATCGGCGCAGCTGTCGGCACGGCATCTGCGGCGCCTGCGGCATCAAAGTCAACGGCAAGCCGGTCCTCTCCTGCAAACAAAACGCCCAGGAGCTGGTCGATCTCTTTGGCGAGGAGCTGGTCTTTGAGCCCCAGAGCGAAAAACGCGCCATCAAGGACATGATCATCGACAAAGGCGATTTTTGGGAGAAACATGCAGCCATCAAGCCGTACGTCCAGGCCGATGTCGATCCGCATCCCCAGAGTGAGACGATCATGCCCAAGACCAAGGTGGAGCAGTTTCTGGATGCGGACTACTGTATCCAGTGCGGCGGATGTCACTACGCCTGTCCGGTACTGGAGGTCAACGACAAGTTCTTCGGTCCGGCGGCGTTTGCCGCGGCGTACCGCTTTGCCGTCGATCCGCGCGACGATGCGGGCCGCGAACGCCTCGAGATGACCGCCGAGCTGGGACAAGGGGTTTGGGACTGTGTCAAATGCAACGAATGCGTTGAGGCCTGCCCCAAAGAGGTCAACCCGTTCGAGAAAATCACCAAACTCCACAACATGCAGTTTGAGCAGGGGGTGGCCGAGCGCAATGTCGCGACCAAGCATGCCGAAGGGTTCGTCCGCTCGATCAAAAAGTTTGGCTACCTTGACGAGCAGGACATTGTCCTCTATTCCGAAGGGCTGGGCGTGGTCAAACACCTCAGTGAAGCGCTCAAAATGGTCAAAGCCGGCAAAATCCATCCCTTTGATGTGATGAAAAAGAAAATGCCCCGCAGTGAAAAACTCGATGAGATCCAGAAGATCATCGAAAAAGTGCAAACAAGCAAATTGGATTAAGGAGAACCGATGAGTAAACTGACATACGCCCTCTACACCGGATGTACGGCGAAAGAATCGACCCCGGAGCTCCTCTCTTCGACGCTCGCTGTTGCCCGCAAACTTGACATCGAACTGGTCGACCTGGTCGAAGCCAGCTGCTGCGGTGCGAGCCATCTGCAGGATTTTGATGAGTTGCTTTCGTTGACGCTCAACGCGCGCAATATCTGTTATGCCGAGCAGCGCGGACTCGATGTGGTCACCATCTGCAACACCTGCCAGCTCAACCTTGTCACCACCAAGGAGCGTCTCGACCATGACCCCGAGATAAAAGCAAAGGTCAACGAAGCGCTGGCGGAGTTTGGGTTGGAGTACAAAGGGACCAGCAGCGTGCGCCATTTCCTTTATGCCTTGATAGATGATTATGGACTGGACAATATCCGTGCCAGGGTCACCCAGCCGCTCAAGCAGCACAACATCGCCCCTTTTTACGGCTGCCACAATATCCGCCCCAGTCACCTGCACCACAAGCACAATATGTCTCAGCCGGACTGGGAAGCGAGCGAAGGTGGCGGCGAAGTATCGTATGAATCCGAGGAGTTCCTCGGCAAATACAACCGCCATGAGAATCCCTACGCCCCGACATCTTTGGATGATCTGATCAAAGCGCTGGAAGGCAATGCAGTCGATTACGACTCCAAAAACAAATGTTGCGGCTTCCACGTCGATCTGCAAGCACCCGAGACCAGCAATGCCCTGAGCGGCACCGCTCTGCTCGATGCGATCGACAACAACGCCGACATGATGGTCACCCCCTGCCCGCTGTGTCAGCTCAACCTCGACCTCAAGCAGGACAGCGCGGGCAAGCAGCTGGGGCGCGATATCAAACTGCCGGTACTTCATATGCCGCAGATGGTGGCCTTGGCTCTTGGTTGTACTCCTGAAGAGATCGGCCTTGAGCGCAATGTCACAGATGCTACTCATCTGATGTACACTGCTTCCCTGTAGTACGCTTGCACTCTTTGTCGTGCAAGTGTGCTTCAAGCATCTATTTGGGTTCCTAAGAAAACCTATTAGGGATTTTGAAAACACCCAAGGCCAAACAACACGGATCGGTTGTTGAAAATGCAAATATAGGCGATCCGTACCTCATCACACTTTCGCACTTGGGCTCAGGTGAACGTACTACCATATTGGCTTTGAGGGGATTTTGTTCGATGTAGCACATGGGTGCATAGAGATAAGCTTCACCAGAGCCTTATATCTCTACTGTGTTGAGCAGAAATATATGGGTCATAATCCAAAACATATCCGACCTTGCCGCGGGATTATATCAATCCAAGCTCACCCAGCAGGCTTTCGACAGCCGGAGAGATCTCGGCCAGTTTTTCATAGAGGGTGCCAAAGGCCTTGTCTTCGGTGTACCACTCTTCGATGTGCTTGAAAGAGTTGCTTTTTTCCTCTTCGCTCAATTGTGAGCGTTCGATGTGGTTGCGGATCGTTTCGAGTTCTTCGGTTTTTTTATTGGGCATGATGTTTCCTT